>JBDTXZ010000101.1:0-8210 GCA_040005935.1 bacterium
CAACAACGGCACGTACCTCGGCATGTGCGGTCACGGGCTCATCGGCGTCGTGCGCACACTCGAGTTTCTTGGCCGGCTGGGGCCGGGTGTCTCTCGCTTCGATACGCCGGTGGGTACGGTGAGCGCTGAGCTGTCGGCAGACGGTTCGGTGACCATCGAGAACATTCCGGCGAGCCTGTACACGCGCGATGTACCGGTAGACGTCCCCGGTTACGGGCGCATCGTCGGCGATGTGGCATGGGGTGGCAACTGGTTCTTCATCACGCATGCCGACAACGTGCCAGTCGACATGCAGCACCTGAAGCAGCTGGGCGGTTTTACGCAAGCTATTCAGGACGCGATCAATGCGGTTGGGATCACTGGCGCCGATCGCGGAGAAATCGATCACATCGAAATCTCTGCGTCGCCATTACGCGCGGACGCGGACTGCCGCAATTACGTGCTGTGTTCTGGCGGCGAATACGACCGGTCACCGTGCGGCACCGGGACGTCGGCTAAAATGGCAACGCTGCATGCGCGCGGCGAACTGCCGTTTGGGCACGCATGGCATCAGGAAGGAATTGCTGGTGGTATGTTCACCGGATGGCTCACCGAAGGTACGAACGGCGAGTTGATTCCGCATGTTCGGGGCACGGCCTTCGTCACTGGCGAGGCGACGCTCCACCTCGACGCACGCGATCCGTTCCAATTCGGCATTCCCTCCGCGTCCGTCGAGCGCGCGTGAGGCGCGCGGAGCGACCGGACGTGATCGTCATCGGTGCGGGCATCGTGGGTGCTGCGTGCGCGAATGCCCTCGCTCGCGACGGCCTCACGGTGCTCGTGCTCGACGCGAAATATGCGGGTGGTGGGACGACAGCGGCGGGAATGGGGCACCTCGTCGTGATGGACGACTCGCCCGAACAACTTGCGCTGACGGCCCTCTCGGTCGAGTTGTGGCGCGAGATCGCGCCGGCGTTGTCAACACAAGTCGAATACGACGCGTGCGGCACGATCTGGGTGGCCGAGGATGATGCGCAGATGGACGCAGTGCGTGAGAAGCAGCGCGTGTATGCGGCTTTCGGAATTGATAGTGATGTGCTCAATGCGCACCGCCTTGCTGCTTTAGAGCCCAACCTGCGCAACGGACTCGCCGGCGGATTGTTGGTGCCGGGTGACGGCGTGGTATATCCACCATGCGCCGCGCTCTGGCTGCTGGATCAAGCGCGCGCGTATGGCGCCACGCTGCGCGAAAACTGCAAGGTGGATGAGATCGTCAGTCGCGGCGTGCGTTGTGGCAATGAAATGTTGGAGGCGGACGTTGTCGTGAATGCGGCAGGCGCGGAGGCCGCGCTGCTCACACCGGGTGTGCCGATCGTTCCCCGGAAGGGACATCTCGCCATCACGGATCGGTATCCGGGCTTCGTGAAGCATCAGCTCGTCGAGCTTGGGTATCTCACGAGCGCACACGTCATGACGAACGAATCCGTCGCGTTCAACGTGCAGCCGCGTTCGACGACGCAGGTGCTGATCGGGTCGTCGCGAGAGCTTGTCGGTTGGGATGCGTCGACGAATCGTGTTGTGCTTCGGCAGATGCTCGATCGTGCACTCGAATTCATGCCGGCATTGAACGGCCTGTCGATCGTGCGGACATGGACGGGATTTCGTCCCGCGACGACGGACAAGTTGCCCCTCATCGGGCGCTGGGAGGCGACGGCCGGATTATGGATTGCTGCTGGTCACGAAGGACTGGGGATTACAAGCTCGCTTGGCACCGCGCGCATTCTCGCTGATCTCATCGCGGGCCGTTCTCCAGCGATTGATTCAACGCCATTCTCTCCAATGCGACTCGCGCCGGCGGAGGCGTCGTCGTGAGCGAGACGCGGGATGCGCAGACGGTGACGATCATCGCTGATGGACGAGCCGTGCGTGCGGCGGCGGGTATCAGCGTGGCCGCCGCGCTCATCAACGACGGCGTGAGCGCGTTTCGACACTCGGTGGACGGTGCTGATCGCGGGCTGCTTTGCGGCATGGGTATCTGCTATGAGTGCCGTGTGACAATCGATGGAGTGCCGCATCGTCGAGCGTGCCTGGTCGCCGTGGCAGATGGGCTACGCGTCAACACGGCGACTGAGAAATGATGCGCCGAGCGATATGGCATCCCGCGCGGGCGACGCGAGCGCCGGGTGCGACGATCGATGCGCCATGGCTGGCGTCGGGCGTACATGGGGTGGATCCCGACACTCGCTCGCTCCGCTCGGTCATGCGGGATGACAACAGCTCGCGGGGCCGTGGCTTACGCGATGACAACAGCTCACGGGGCCCTGGCTTACGCGATGACAGCGGTTCGCGGGGCCATGGCTTACGCGATGACAACAGCTCGCGGGGCCCTGGCTTACGCGATGACAGCAGCTCGCAGGGCCCTGGCTTGCGCGATGACGCCTACTGCACGTCCGCAGAATGAACACCAACACGCAGATCGACGCGGACGTCGTCGTCGTGGGCGGAGGGCCGGCGGGAATTGCTGCGGCAACGCGTGCAGCAGAATCTGGTCGCACTGTCGTGTTGCTGGACGAGAGTCCCGAACCTGGTGGCCAGATTTGGCGACATCGCGCGGGCCGCGTTCCGAGAGGCGTGGCGACCCGCTGGATTGCTCGCCTTACGCACTCAGGTGCGACGATGCTTCGCGGTACATCGGTGGTCGACGCCGTGCCGAATGGACCCGGCCTCGGCTTTACAGTGTCTGCCGAACAATCGAGGCGTCCCCGTGTTGTGCGCGCGCAAACGCTCGTGCTCGCGACCGGCGCGCGCGAGCGATTCATCCCGTTTCAGGGATGGACGCTGCCCGGTGTCATCGGGATCGGTGCCGCGCAGGCCATGCACAAGACAGGCGTGTCGTTCGCGGGCAAGCGTGTCGTCATTGCGGGAAGTGGTCCCCTGATTCTTCCCGTCGCAGCCGCACTGAGCGCAGATGGCGCGCGCGTGTTGCTTGCAGCCGAGCAGGCGCCGCGCAGCGCAGTCGCGCGGTTTACGCTTGGAATGTGGCGAACGCCTCTCCGACTGTTCGAAGCCGCACGTTACCGAGCGGCGTTTGCGAGCACACCATATCAGCTCGGCACATGGATCACCGCGGCGCGTGGCGACACGCGCCTCCGTGAAGTGGATGTCACCGATGGCCGTGCTGTGCGAACGATGGCGTGCGACGTGTTGTGTGCTGCGTTCGGCTTGGTCCCCAACACAGAGTTACCGCGATTGGTTGGCTGTGCGGTCGCCGGCGGTGCCGTCATGGTGAATGCGCAACAGGAGACCACCGTGCCCGGCGCGTACTGTGCTGGTGAGCCGACAGGTATCGGCGGAATGGAGCTTTCCATCGTCGAAGGGCAGATCGCCGGTTTGTGCAGTGCAGGGCGACAAAGCGAAGCGGAACTGCTTTACGGGCAACGTGCTCGCCTGCGTGCGAGTGCCGCGGCGCTCGATCGTGCGTTTGCGCTCCGTGCGGAGCTGCGCGCGGTCGCGACACCAGACACCATCGTCTGTCGCTGCGAGGACGTCCCGCTCGGTGCGATCGACCCAGGGTGGACGATGCGAAAGGCTAAGCTCTACACGCGAGTGGGGATGGGGCCGTGCCAAGGTCGCGTCTGCGGTGCCGCACTCGAATATCTGTATGGCTGGCCCGCGGACACGACACGAGTTCCGTGTGAGCCAGCGCTGTATTCAACCCTCGCCGCCGGGATGGCGTGTGAGGACCCATTGCTACCCATTAGACCAAGAACAGGAGCCTGACGACATGGACAAGAGTGACTGGACTGGCGTGTTCCCCGCGATCACGACCCCGTTCCACAAGGACTTCACCATTGATAACGACACGCTTGCCACACACGCCAACTGGCTCATCGCGAATGGGTGCGTCGGCATTGTCGCGCTTGGATCACTTGGTGAGTCTGCAACACTGACGTCCGATGAGAAGGTCCAGATACTGGAGACGTTGCGCGCTGCATTGCCCAACGTTCCCATCATTGCCGGTATTGCAGGACTGGGCACAGCCGAGTGCGTTTCGCTGGCGCGGCGCGCCGAAGCAGCAGGCTGCGACGGCCTTATGGCGTTACCCGCCTATGTCTACAAGGGTGACTGGCGCGAGACGAAGGCGCATTACAGCGCCGTGATTGGCGCGACGACCCTGTCGTGCATGCTGTACAACAACCCCATCGCGTACGGCACCGATGTCACGCCCGACCAGCTATCGGAGCTTGCGGATATTCACGCGAACCTGCATGCCGTCAAGGAATCATCAGGCGACGTCCGTCGCGTGACGCACGTTCGCGCGCGACTCGGCACGAGGCTCAACATCTTTGCCGGCATGGACGACATGATCCTCGAGAGCGTTCCAATGGGCGCTGTCGGCTGGATTGCAGGACTCGTGAATGCGTTTCCCGCCGAGTCCGTGCGCGTGTACGAACTTGCGCGCGATGGTCGGATGGATGAGGCACGAGTGCTTTACGACTGGTTCCTTCCGCTGTTGCGCCTGGACACAGTGCCAAAGTTCGTGCAGTTGATCAAGCTGGTGCAGGAAGAAGTCGGGCATGGCACTGCCACAGTGCGCGCGCCGCGGATGGAAATCGATGGTGATGAGCGCACGCAGGTCCTTGCGCTCATCCGTGACTCGATCGCAACGCGCCCGGCTATGTAAGTGCAGCGTTGTCGTCCTTCGCTGGGCTCGGGACGACAGAGTCCAGCAACGTCATAAACTCCGGTTCCGCGCGAAGCGGATCGAAACTCGGGCGCACGGCGAGCCACATGAGGTCGGCCGACCGTTGCGCCCGCGCTTCCTCGAGACGTACGAGCGCGCGATGCGGTTCGCCGAGCGCGACTTCGATCATCGCCAACAGTACGGGCGACTCGTAGTGCTCCTTGGCGCGTTCGGAGAGTTGCGCGAGAATCTCACGCGCGCGCGCGAGTTCGCCTGCACTCGCGAGCGCACTGGCGAGTGCCGCCAGAATCTCACCGGTACCCGACAAGACGGCCGCGCTGTCAAGCGCTTGCACAGCCTCTTCGGCGCGCCCGTCCTGTTGAAGCGCGAGGCCAAGGAAGTAGTAACCCATCGCAAAGCCCGGATCGAGACGAATCACGTTGCGACTGGACTCGATGGCATTGGCATAGCGCCGCTCGTAGTAGTCAACCGCTGCAATGCTCACCGTGATGGAGAGCGAGAGCGGGTCGAGATCCTTCGCACGCTCGAGCGCCGTGCGCGCTTCGGCGAAGCGTCCGAGCGGCACGAGGCAATGCATGGCGTACCACTGATGCGCTGTCGGATACTGCGGGTTCGCCACGATGGCACGCGCGAAATCCTGCTCTGCGGCCTTCCAGTCCCAATCGTGGATTGCGCGGACGCACGCTTGTGCAGTGATCGCCTCCGCCAGGCCAGCGTCGAGCGTGAGCGCGTGCTCGGCGGCGTCACGAGCCAGTGGCATCACCGCAGACGGCGCCGCCATTCCATACAGGCCCATCGTGACGAGCGTGTCGGCGAGCGCGGCGTATGCGAGCGCGAAATTGGGGTCCGCTTCGAGCGCACTGCGTAACTCGTCTGCGCTTTGCCGCAGCGCTGGCTCTGAGCGTTGCGACCAGAAGTGACGCCCCTTCAGGTAGTGCTCGTACGCAATGAGGTTCGTCGTCGGCGCGGCCTTCGCGGGAATGTTCGTCCTGAGATGCTGGCCGTTTTCCGCGAGAAGCAGGTCCTTGAGTGAGTGCGCAATGGCCCCCGAGATCTCGTCTTCGATGTCGAACAAGTCAACGATGTCGCGATCAAAGCGCTCTGACCAGATCTCGAATGCGCTCACCGCATCGATGAGCTTTGCATTCACCCGCAGTCGACTGCCAGAGCGACGCACACTTCCTTCAACGACACGTCGCACCTTGAGCCGGCGGCCAATCTCACTCACGTCGAGATTGCTCTTCCGGAATGCGAATGCTGAGGTACGCGCCACGATGCGCAGGCCGCCGAGGCGCGTGAGCGCATGCATGAGCTCTTCGCTGATGCCGTCACCGAGATACTGGTCATCGGTGTTCGCGCTCATGCTGACAAACGCGAGGACGGCAACGGCGTTCGCGGGCGCGTCGGACACGCGTTCGACGGCAGGACCTCCCCCGCGTGCAGCTTCGAGCCCCTCGAGCATTTCTTCTGCGCTCTGAACGCGATCGTTGACGTCGCGCGCGAGCGCACGACGTACAAGCTCGTCGAGCTGTGCTGGCACTTCGCGCAACGAACAGAGATCCGGAGCCGGCCCCGCGATCTTGCGCGCCAGCGCCGCAACCGCAGTTGCAGCGCGAAACGGCACCTCGCCAGCAAGCATCTCGAAAAGCACGCAGCCAAGCGCATAGATGTCGGTTCGGCCGTCGATCTCTTCGCCGAGCGATTGCTCCGGGCTCATGTACGCTGGTGTGCCAATCGCGATCCCGATCTGCGTCATGTTCCCGTCGACCGCAGCGGTGGTCGCGCGGGCGATACCGAAGTCAGCGACGACCGCGTGCCCGGCGGACAGCAGGATGTTTTCGGGCTTGATGTCGCGATGCACGACGCCGCGATTGTGCGCGTAGGCCAGCGCGTCCGCGACTTCGCGCGCGATCTGGAGCGCGTGGGCGATCGTCAGCTGCTTCTCGCGCGCCAGCAGGTCGCGCAACGATTCGCCTTCGATGAACGGCATGACGTAGAAGGCCTGTCCGTCCTGCTCGCCGGAATCGAGGAGCGGCAGGATGTTCGGATGTGTCAGCCGCGCCGTGAGTTCGATCTCGCGCGTAAAGCGATGCGCACCAAAGCCGGGCGCGAGATCCGAGCGCATGATCTTGACGGCCACACGTCGGCCGTGCTTGATGTCCACGGCGAGATACACCGTGGACATACCGCCGCCGCCCAGCTCACGCTCAACGCGATATCGTGAGCTGATTGACTCGGGAAACACTGCTCGCCTACGGCTTCTTGGCTGGTACCGCCGTCTTGCGCTGTGTGTCAGACGGCTGGATCAACAGCGGGTTCTGCGGCGTTGGCGCAGGCGCGGCCTGTTCCAACTGTCCCAACAGATCGTTCAACTTTACGCCCTTCGCGATGTCACGTGCCTGCGACATCACCCGTGTCGCCTTCGCCGTGTCGCCTGTGGCCTGCAACACCTCGGAGAGCATCAAGCCAGTTGCGACGTAGAGATACGGAATGCCAACCGATGGACGATCGACCCAGTCGTGACGACTGGCGAGCGACTTGGGCGCAATGAAGACCGTATCCCATAACGCCATCGATCGGGCGAGATCGATCCAACCAGCGCCCGGCACGAGCAAGGTGTCCCTGGACTGCACTGCGGGCGGCACGAAGATCTTCGTCGCCAGGCCCTGAGTGAGCAGATAGCTACCGAGTCCCAGCTCATTCCCGTAGCCTGCGGATGTACGGCTGAGGTACAGCGGACGCTCGTTCCACGAGTCCGCGATCATGCGCAGCACGAAGATATCGGCACGCTGAAGGACGCCAGGAATCGACAGGTGCTGCGGGTCGATGGTCGCCTTGATCGGACCGCCCTGAAAGGTCATCGGGCGATCGAGCTGCACGTAGGCCGGTACCGAATCGCCTTGCGATTGTGTCATGTGCAGCGGCGGACCAACAGGCTTTTTCCAGGTGCCGTTGCGGTAAATTGCCGGCCCGGCTGCCTTGTCGTACTCGTACACAGGGCGACGGAGCAGCTGACGCGTGTACCAATCGGTGTTGAGGAGTGAGGTGTTGGCAACGACGACGTCTTGCCGCACATGCTCGACTTCCTGCGCGTACCACAGCGGGAAGGTGTCATTGTCACCGACCGTGACGAGGACACCGTACGGCTCAACGGAGTTGAGCAGATCCTTCGCGAAGTCCGCCGTGTCCGTTTGGCCGGCACGCGAGGCGGTCGTCCAATTGGTGAACAGCGGAATGATCGCCAACAACAGAATTGGCGACGTCAGCATCAGCGACTGGCGCGTGGGACGCTCATACGTCTCGCGCCCTTCAGTGACGGTCTCGCGCTTCATCAGCGATGCGATGGAATCCCACACGGCCACGAGGCCGAGTGCGGCCCACACCCCCCACGACGAGAAGCTCCAGAGGTAGAAGTAGTCTCGGTCGCGCACCTCGCGGTTCACGCCACTGAGATCAGGGCTCTGCGACGCACCGTACTTGAAGTTCAGGTAGTAGATGAGCGCGAGCGTCATCGTGAACATCAGCG
>JBDTXZ010000102.1:0-8200 GCA_040005935.1 bacterium
CGCCTTGCACGTGCAGTGTGAGCGTGCACCCGACACCGCAATACGGACATATGGTGTCAGTCACCGCCTGAGCCGACGGATCCCACATTCCAGCGGAGCGCATGTCGAATTCATCTTTCGCCATCAACGCGCCGGTCGGACACACCGCAATGCAATTGCCGCAATACACACACGCCGAATCTGGCAACGGCACCGCGAGCTCCGTCGAAATGCGCGCGTCGAAACCTCGGCCAGCGACGGCAATGGCGAACGTGTTCTGATGATCAGGACCGCACGCTTCCACGCATTTGTAGCAGAGCACGCACTTCGTGTAATCGCGGATATACAAGTCGTTGTCGACCTTTACCGGTTGCGCGACGGTCGCGGCAAAATCCGGATTCGGTAACGCATGATGTCCGGGAATTGCTGAATCCCTCTCAGCGTCAGGCGCTACTGGCGCAGGTGGACCATACCGCCCTGGCTTGCACTCATACTCAGCAAGCAACTCCGGCATGCCATCCGTCGTCGAGAGATCGACCGACGACGCGAGCAACTCGAGCACGAGCTTACGGGAGTGACGCACGCGGTCGCTCGCAGATTGCACGTTCATTCCCGGCTCGACCGCTCGCGAACAACTCGGCGCCAGCACGCGCGCGCCTTCGACTTCGACAACACAGAGCCGGCACACATTCACGGGACGCAGCGTCTCGAGATAACACAGCGTCG
The DNA here is from genome assembly GCA_040005935.1 of bacterium. Taxonomy (GTDB): domain Bacteria; phylum Gemmatimonadota; class Gemmatimonadetes; order Gemmatimonadales; family Gemmatimonadaceae; genus AG11. The sequence goes on from JBDTXZ010000102.1 coordinate 706, forward strand.
GAATCTCGATGCCAAGCGCGGCACACGCGCCGAGGATCGTCGTGCCTTCTGGCACACTCACTTCGCGTCCATCGACGGTAAGCGCGACCATCGCCTTGGGCGTTCGATCCGGGCGGCCAAGCTGCACGAGCGGCAATGACGGCGCGATTGCTTCGCTCACGTGGCTACCTCGTACAGTCGCAGCCGCTTGATCGCCGACTCGACAGCAGCGTACGCCGTTTGACCCAACCCACAAATGGACGCATCGCGCATAGCGACGCCTATTTCATCGAGAAGCGCAAGCTCAGCCCCTACGCCACCAAGCGTCTTGCCATGTGCAATCCGATGCAACGCTTCCTCCTGGCGCACCGTGCCCACTCGGCACGGAACGCACTGTCCGCACGATTCGTCGCGAAAGAATCCGGCGATGCGGCGCACGACGTCGTGCAGGTCAGTGGCCTGATCGAACACCATGATGACGCCGGAGCCGAGTGTGGTGTTCGCGGCACGCGCGCCCTCGAGTGAAAGCGGAAAGTCGATCTCGTCCGCACGCACGAACGTTCCAGCTGCCCCGCCGAGAAGGAGTGCCTTGAAATCTCTGACACCGGCGAGTTCGAGCAGCACGCGCAGCGACGTGCCGAACGGCACTTCGTACACGCCCGGTTTTTCAACGGCGCCGCTCAAGCAGAACAGCCGAGTACCGGTCGACAGCTCCGTGCCAGTTTGCGCGAATGCTGCTCCGCCGCCCAGGAGAATCGGAATCACGCTGGCGAGCGTCTCGACGTTGTTCACGAGTGTTGGCTTGCCGAACAACCCTGCGTTAACCGGGAAGGGCGGTTTACTACGTGGCTCGCCGCGTTTGCCTTCGATGCTTTCGAACAGCGCGGTCTCTTCACCGCAGATGTAAGCGCCCGCGCCGCGCCGTATCTCGATATCGAAAGCGCGGGGTGCAGATCCTTCGACTCGCTCCGCTCGCTCAGGATGACAGTCTGCGTCGCCGAGAAGTCCAGCAGTGCGACATTGGCGTATGGCGGAATCCATCCGCTCGAATGCCAACGGATACTCGGCGCGAATGTAGAAGTATCCGCGCGAGCATCCGGTTGCGAACGCGGCGATGATCATCGACTCGACGATCGCGAATGGATCGTGGGTCATCAGCAAGCGATCCTTGAATGTGCCCGGTTCGCTTTCGTCCGCATTGCAGACTAAATAGTGCGGCGTCGCGGATTGCGTGCGCACGGCGTCCCATTTGCGGCCGGTCGGGAACGCGGCGCCTCCGCGTCCCAACAGCCTGGACGCGACCATCTCGGTAATGATCGCCTCGGCGCCAATGTCGTGCGCGCGGGCGAGCGCGGTAAAACCGCCGGCGGTGCGATAGGCGTCGAGGCTCGTGGGATCCACCGTACCGACGCGACGCAGCAGTACGAGCGACGGATCGCCGCGTTGCGGAATCGGCGGCGAACCGCTGTCGTCCGGGAAGTGCAGCGCCACACTGTCATCCCGCACGAGCGACTGCTCGTGTCGGGATCCAGGATGCGCCGCGAGTGGCCGGCTCACGTCGCCGCGATGGTTGATCCCGACACTCGCTTCGCTCGCGCGGGATGACAGGGCGGCTATCGGTCCTTCGCTATGCTCAGGACGACAAAGGGTCGCAGCCCGCTCAGGCGTCAATCCACCAAAGAGCATTTCGCGCGACGACTCACCCGCAACGGTAAGCAGCGCAGCCGGCGCCATGTCGCACATGCCGAGACATGGCGAGTGCATCCACGCGCAGGCGTTCTCGCCGATGACGACGGAATCTCCCGACGGCGCACCAACAATCGCGGGCCCGATCTGCGTCTCGAGCGCGTGTTCGATCTCATGCGCTCCCCGCTGCACGCACGCGATGTCGGAGCACACGTGCAACACGCGCCTGGGACGCGGCGTTGTTGCGAGCAGGGCGTAAAACGTCGCGACGCCCCACGCATCCGCGGGCGGCACGTTCAATCGCTCACAGACGTAGCCAAGACCACCTTCGCTGATCCAGCCAACGCGCGCTTGCAGCGCTTGCAGCGCCGGCACGAGCTCATGCCGTCGTCCACGCGTGGACGCGCCACCGTGTGCGGTGTGCGCGTCTCGATCCGACCCACGCTCGCCGCCATCCCATGCGGATGTTGGCGCGCCGATCGCCGCATCGACCGCCGCGCGTTCTTCCGGAGTTGGCTCGGCTTCGATGAGGCGAATGTCCACTTACGCGTGCTCCACCATGAAGACACTCGTCGCGAGCTCGACGCGCACCGCGCATGCCTTGAACTCCGCGGTACCCGACTTCGGATCCGACACGTCGAGCGTCAGCACGTTGGTCTTCACATCATCAGGGAAGTGCAGCGTCATGAATACCAGGTGCTCGCGAAGTCCGGGGTCGATATGCGCGCCCACCATCAGGCTGCCGCGCCGCGAGCTCACGCGCACGACGTCGCCCTCGGAAATCCCGAGCGTGTTCGCGTCTTCGGGCGAGATGTCGAGCGTCTCCCCAAAGTGAAGTGGCGAGTCGTAGCCGCTGGTCTGCACACCAGTGTTGTACGACTCGAGCCGGCGACCCGTTGTAAGGAGGAATGGAAACTCCGGCGTGCGCGCTTCGGACGGAGGTTCATTCACGACAACCGCGAATGGTGCGCGCGTGCCTTCAACTGGGGTTTGCCACAGCCGCGCATGCAGGAACTGCGACCCCGGATGTGATTCGTCAGGGCAGGGCCACTGTAATCCGCCCAGCGCGTCGAGTCGTGCGTAGCTCATGCCGCCGAACATCTCCGGCGCGACGACACGCACTTCGTTCCACACCTCTTCCGCGGTCGGCGTGTGCCAGTCGTGGCCCATGCGACGCGCGATCTCCGAAAGAATCCAGAGCTCGTCGCGCGCGCCATCGGGTGGGTCCATGGCCTTACGACATCGTTGCACGCGTCGCTCGCTGTTGGTCACAGTGCCCTCGCCCTCGCACCAACTGGCAGCGGAGGGAAGCACCACGTGCGCGAGTTCTGCTGTTTTCGTCAGAAAGATTTCCTGCACCACAAGATGGTCGAGCTTCTTGATCGCCTGTTCGACGTGGCCCGCATCGGCGTCGGACTGAATCGGGTTTTCACCGATCACGAAGAGGGACGTCAGCGTGCCGTCGGCCATCGCGTGCAGCATCTGCGTGAGATTCTTGCCGGACGTCGGCTGAATCTTTGTGTTCCACACCGTCTCGAAGCGCGCGCGCGCGCCGTGATCGAGCTCGATATCCAGAAACCCGGCGAGCTTGTTCGGGATGGCGCCCATGTCGCCACCACCTTGCACGTTGTTCTGCCCACGCAGCGGATTGCAGCCCGAGCCCCAGCGACCAACATGGCCGGTGAGCAAGCACAGGTTGATGAGTGCGAGGACGTTGTCCACCGCATTGTGATGTTCGGTGATGCCGAGCGTCCAGCATACCATCGCGCGTTCAGCGTTGGCGAACGCGTGCGCTGCCTCGCGAATGACGTCGGCGGGAATTCCCGTAATCGGCGCGGCGTACTCGAGCGTGTACTGCTCGACGGACGCCTTGTACTCCTCGAACCCCGAGGTGGAATTCGCAATGAAGGCGTCGTGCGCGAGGCCGGAGTGAATGATTTCGCGCGCCATGGCGTTCGAGAGCGCAATGTCGCTTCCGACGCGCAAACCAAGCCACACGTCTGCCCACTGCGCGCTCGTGGTGCGGCGCGGGTCCATGACGTACAAACGCGTGCCGTGGTGCCGGATCCCCTTGAGCAGGTGATGGAACCAGATAGGGTGTGCTTCGCGCGCGTTCGAGCCCCAGAGGAAGACGACGTCCGTCTCCTCTACTTCGGCGTATGAACTCGTCCCGCCGCCTGCACCAAATGCTGTCGCCAGACCGACGACGCTAGGAGCGTGTCACGTTCGGTTGCAGCTATCGATGTTGTTGGTCCCGAACGCCACTCGACTCAGTTTTCCCGCGAGGAAGTTCACCTCGTTGGTGGACTTCGAGCAGCTGAAGGTGCCGAGTGCGTCAGGGCCGCCAGTTTTCATGTTGCGCATGAATCCCTCGGCAGCGCGATCGAGTGCTTCGTCCCAGCTGGCAGGACGGAGGACGCCGTTGTCGCGGACGAGTGGCGTGGTCAAACGCTGATAGGGGCGGGACGCGGTACGATTGCGGGCCATACGGGTCTCCGTGATCATGAATCGACTGTCACGAACTACGAAAATGCCGTCGGGGAACCGGACAGGGAAGGCAGGTCGGTCATACGCGGCCAGCCGTGGGCCGTGGTGTGTGATTGAGTCGCTCTGTCCGGCGAGGGAGAGCGGGACCGTCTATCATCGCAGGGTTGCCATCCCGCAGGAGCGGAGCCCGTGTCGGGATCTACCATCCGTGCCCTGTGGCGTTCGTCGAGCGCATGGGCAGAAGATCCCGACACTCGCTCGCTGCGCTCGTGCGTGCGGGATGACATCCATTCGCACCCGAACTGAACAGCATTGCGCCTAGAATGTTCTCGGCGACAATGCAGCCAACCCGTCCCTTTGACTTCCGGCGGGGCGGGCAGCAGTATCGCCCCGATGCGCATCGCTCGTCCTTCCGGCGTCAAGCTCAACTGGCAGACGGTCACGCAGGAGCTCCTCGTCACCTTTGTCGGCGTCCTCATGGCGCTTGGTGTGAGCGCCATCTGGACCGCGCGCCAGGAGCGCGCGAAGGAACACACCGCCCTCGAGCAACTCCTCGCTACGACGCGCGAGAACGAGCACGTGATCGCGCAAGCGATCTATGAAGACAGCTCCACCGCGGCGATCGTGACCGCACTGCGCAACGACGTCGACGCGTCGGCGTCGACACAGCCGCGCGACTCCATCGCCGTATGGCTCGGCTGGTCGGCATTCATGTCCACCTTCGAGCCGCTCACCGGCACGTATGCGGCGCTGGTGTCGTCTGGTGACATCAACCTTATCCGCAATGCAGCGCTTCGCGCGGAGATCGTGACCTACGCGGGCCAGCTCGATGGAAAGATCCAGGCGCTCCGCGTCTTCGAGTCGGTGGGGGTAGCGAACTTTCTCGCGTCGTACAGCCTCATTCCTCGTCCGGTGAGCGCGTGGTGGGCACAACCGAAAGGACCGGCGCCCGACGTCGATGCGATGCGACACGACGAGCGTATCACCGTCCTGCTCACGCAACGATTCACGACGGCGCGCAATCGCGTCAATCGCCTGCGCCGGCTGCAAACGCAAACCGTCGAGCTGCGCAAGGCGCTGGAGACTGCGCTGCACGTTCAGCCTGCGCCGACTGCCGTCCCGCACCCTTTCCGCGAGGGCATGCACAGCAGGACGTAGTGTCGCGTAACCTTTGTCGTTTTGAGCGAGCGAAGCGAGTCGAAGGACCTGCACTTGCTGACTGCGCAACAGCAGGTGCAGGTCCTTCACTCCGCTCAGGACGACAGACGACGCACGAGACCATGCCCCGCGATCGTGCCAAGCAATACCGTGGGTACGACTTGTACGGTCTGGATGAGGAGTGCCGCCGCAACGGCAGCGCCACGCTCGATGCCGAACGACGTCATCGTCAGGGCATAGATGACTTGGAATACGCCGACGTTGCCCGGTGTCGCGCGGATCAGAAAGCTGATGCCAATGGCCAACATCGCTGCGACCGATGCCGCGAGCGGTACCGACAGATGCGCCGCAAGCGCAATGGTGTGATAGGTGGCCACCTGCAGCGCCCAAGCGACCAGCGAGAGGAGCAGCGCGGCCGCGATGCGGGACGGCGACCCGGTTTCGGCAACGCTGTTGGCGAATCGTCGCAGATAACCCCCAACCCGTCCCGAGGCCGGCGTCGTCCTAGATGGACGCGCGAGGCCAAGAATGACCAAGGCGGTCATCGCGACCGCCAGAGCGGCGAACGCTGCAACGCGCCAGCGCACCAGCGATTCAGGAACGCCGGGGAACATTGTTGCGGCGGAAAGCAGCACGAGGTAGCTGACCGCATCGAGGACGCGCTCGAGTGCGAGCGCACCCGCGACGCGCGCACTCGACACGCCCGTGGCGCGCGACACCAGCAGCACCCGTGCGCCCTCGCCACCCTGCGCGACGACGAGGTTGTTGAGCGAAGCACCCGCAAACGTCGCGCGCAGCACCAACCCCAGGGAACGCACGCCGAGCGGACGAAGAAACACCCACCACCGCACGCCCTTGAGTGCGAGCGAGAGCTGGTTGAACACGAGCGCGATGACGAGGCGCCGAGCGTCGGCGTCGCGTACTGCGGTGGCCGCGGCGTGCCAATTCACGCGTCGTCCGAATGCGACGAGCAACAGTGCAAATGATGTCAGCACGACAACGCGAAGCCACCGGCGACGATCCATCCTCATCTGGTGCGCGGAGACTTCTCGAGCACAGTCATGAACTGCGGAGTAATCAGAAGGTCGAGTGCGCTCTCGACGTGCCTCAGGCCGCACTGTTCACCAAGTCGTCGAATCTTGAGTGGCGTGAACTTATGCACGTGCAACTCGCGCGCGAGAAACGGATTGCCGAATCCGATCCACGCACCGGGCATTGCATAGAGTCCGCGAATGGGCTCCGCGGGATAGACGAGCAGGATGCGACCGCCAGGCACGAGCACACGTTGCATTTCACTGATGGCGTCGGCCGCGGCCACGATATGTTCGATCGCGTGGAAGGAATACACATGGTCGAATTGCTCGTCGTCGAACCGAAGTGCGACGGCATCCATCACGGCAAGGTTCTCCGCAACGCCATGCGCGATCGACTTGGGGTTGACGTCGATGCCGTACGTGGCAGGACACGTCTGTTGCATGCGCTGCGTGAGCCATCCGCGGCCGCTTCCGATTTCGAGCAACCGGTCGGATGACGCCGGATTCAAATAGCGCTGAATGCGTCGCGCGTGCCGACCGGTTTCAATGGGCCGGTTGAGCATCGCGTAGTTCTCGGAGTCGTAGGTAATTCCGGCGTTGTGCGATGGCTCCTCGATGACACGGAGGCGTGGCGGATGAATGGCGGGTGCGAAGGATTGCTCGTCTCGAGAGAGTGCTGGGCGCATGTGATCCTCTGGTGCGGCGACGGATCGCCGTGGCAGGGACGGTCTCGCGGGCTTGCAGAGCCGTCCCAGGGAGGAACGCGCAAATGCGCGTGCGATTGGCTCACGCGACAAAGGTCCGAGGTAACGCTCGCGGCATCAAACGTGTAAAATGGGCGCCATGCACTGGGCACAAAACTACAATCCGCTGGGAAACGCGTTCGCGTCGACGATCGTTGCAGCTCTGCCGATCGTCGTCTTGCTGGGCTGCATCGCGACCGGGCGCGTCAAGGCGCACATCGCGGCGCTCGCCGGCCTCGCAACCGCTCTCCTCATCGCCATCGCGGTACTCGGCATGCCGTCGAGCGCCGCACTTGCGGCATGCGTGGCTGGAGCCGCCTACGGATTCCTGCCGATCGGATGGATTGTCCTGAACATCCTCTTTCTCTATCAGCTGACGAAAGAGCAAGGCGCCTTCGACCACATGCA
>JBDTXZ010000103.1:0-8173 GCA_040005935.1 bacterium
CGCAGTATCGGGAATTCCGAGTGCGAGATAGAGTTGCGCTTCGTACGCGAGCGCGAGCGCCGCGGAGTCTGGGCGCGCGTCAGGACGCCAGCTGGCATAGCGCGCGAAAGTGTCGGCGCGCGCGCGGAGCGTAGCGGCCGTCACAGATGGCTGGTTGGCGCTAGATGCGCGCGCTGCCGCGCGCATGGCGTTCGCTCGCTCAGCGACGATCGATTCGGCGGGCGATGGCGGACCGCAGCGCGTAAGATCGTCGTCTGGCGTGATCGTGCGGTGGTCCAGCAGCGCGACGGATATGAGCGTCGCGATGAGCGCGGACGCCCTCAGGATCACTTCGAGCCTTCGAGTGCGATCTTGCGAAAGAGAAACGCGCTTGGTTGATCGACGAAATCCGCTGCGCTTTGCGACCCTTCCGATACGATGAACTGGATGACAAACGTGCGTCCCTTGAAGGCCGTGATATCCGCCGTCGTGGCAGTCCACTGGGTGCAGTTGGGATACGCGATCGCGCGGCCGGTGATGACGGCCGCCGTTCCGCACCCGCCCGCGCGCGCGGCGAACTTCCCTGATTGCAGGTCCGCGGACGTCACCTTGAAGATCGTTGCGCTGTCGGTGCCCGCCTTGATGCGCACGATGGCGGAGTCGTTGTGCGTCGTCGGATTCAATCGCGCAGATGCGAACACGAACTCGAATGCCACGCGGGCGGCGGTATACTGCGCAGGATTGGTGATCGTGAGCGGGATAGTCTGGACGCCACTGTTTCGCACGACGCGGTTCGCGCCATCGTGATCGACGTTCGCCGTCGACACAAACAGAAAGCTGTCCGCCTCGGCGATTGCGCCAAAGGTGTTGCGCATTCCGCCAAGGCCGCAGTAGCCGTCCGTGTTGCAGTTCCACGGGCCTTCGGCAACCGCATCGTTGAAGTAGAGATAGATGAATTGTGGGTCGAGCTTCTGGCCAAACGACGAGAAGCCACTGCCCGAGTAGCCGCCGGACAATCCGCCGATGCCGCCAAAGATGGGGCCGCCTGGACCTCCGGGACCGCCGGGCCCGGTGCTGCCACACGCTGTGATCAGTGCGGCGAACAGGAAAGTGAAGGCGATCGTGTAACGTGCGTGCGCGCGGTGCTGCATTGGTGTCTCCCGTCTCTGGCTGATCACGATATGCACTGTGCTCTCGTGCCGGTCAAGACAGTGTAGTTGCCGCAGCGCTGCGCGCGCAGAATCTGCCGCCGATGGTTGAACGCGCGCGAAAACACGCGCGCGTGCATCTGGCAGCCGCCGGGCGGAGGTGGCGTACTCGATTCAGCGAAGCTCGTGCCCTCGCTGCGCTGTGCCAGGCGAGCAGTCGGGGACGAGACATTTCTCCCCAGTGCGCATTCAGAGATCTATTCCGGACATTCGGAGATCTTTTTCAGACAACAAGTCAGGGAGGTGCACCGATGCCGGTTAACGATACTCGGCTTCGCGGGCAATAGCGGGGCGGAGCAAATCGACCACCAGCATGGGCCCGGCGACTTTCTGGTGCGAGTGTGGCGATAAGAGCGGACGCTACTTCGTGAATACGGAGATCACTTCCGACCCACGATTGTCCTGCTTTTGCCCATGAAAGGAGCGATTGCGGGCTGCCGCCCGCACTACGACATGGCGATATGAGATTTGGGCCAGTACGTAAGAGGAGACTCCGTGTCCGCGAAGTTCGTCACCGGCGAATTCACGCGTGATGAATGTGCGGCTTGACAATGGCATTGGCTCTCATCTTAGACGCCAGAAGAATCTCGTGACGGGGTTGTGCATCTTCAGGTCTCTTCTCTTATCGAGCGCTCGTCACGAGCACCGACCCGCGTAGGGTTTCGGATAGACATCCGAGACACCGTGAGGGTCGTGGATTGTCGCGATGTGAGGCTCCGGCAAGCGCTCGCCGGTACGGTACGATGCCCGCCGGAAAACAGGGCGTGTTCACGGACGAAGAACAGCTTACTCGGAGAGACTGTGAAGATTCGAACTCTGCTATTGGGCGCGATAGCCGTGCTATCCGCTAGCGCAGCGGAAGCACAGCAGCGCCGCATCACCGGCCGCGTCGCGGCCGAAGGAACGAACGAACCGCTGGGTGCAGCGACAGTGACCATCCTCGGCACGACGATCGGGACCTACACGTCCGAGGATGGCAAGTTCAGCCTGACCGCCCCCAACGCGAACGCACTGACGCTGCGCATTCGTCGTCTCGGCTATCAGCAGAAGGTGGTCTCGGTGTCGGGTGCGCAGGCCGACGTCAACATCGCGCTCACGCGCGACGTCCTGCAGCTCGAGGCGCAGGTCGTGACAGGTACGGCGACGGTGGTGTCGAGCCAGAACGCGGCGAACGCTGTTTCGGTTGTTAGCGCAGAAGCGCTTACGAAAGTGGCCGCGCCGACGATCGACAACGCGCTTCAGGGCAAGATAGCCGGCGCCGTGATCTCGCAGAATTCGGGCGCACCGGGCGGCGGCACGCAGGTGCAGCTCCGCGGTGTGTCGACGATTCTCGGCAACTACAGCCCGCTCTATGTCGTCGACGGCGTCATCGTCAACAACGCGACGATCAACGGCGGCCTGAACGTCATCTCTGGCGCGTCCGGCGGAAACTTCTCGTCGATGCAGGACCAGTCGGTCAACCGCATCGCCGACCTGAATCCCAACGACATCGAGAATATCCAGATTCTCAAGGGCCCTTCCGCTTCGTCCATCTACGGATCGAAGGGTACGAACGGCGTCATCATCATCACCACGAAGAAGGGCAGCGCCAGCAGCAGCAGCGTGGATTTCACGCAGCGTGTGGGTCGTTCCACGCTCGCGAACAAGCTCGGGTCCCGCTGTTTCACCTCTGGCGCAGAGTATGGCAGTTGGGCCGACGCGAACCTTGGCCAGGATGCGACAGCTGCCGCGGCGGAGTTCAATGCCGCGACCACCAAGTGCCACGACTACGAGGCGGAGTACTACGCGAACAGCGGTCTCTCGTACGAGACGGTCGGCTCCGTTCGCGGCGGCACGCAGACGGGCGGATCGACCTACTTCATCTCCGGTCTTGTCCACCATGACAACGGCCTCGCGCCAAACGACTTCTATAACAAGCAGTCGCTGCGCGTGAACGTGGGCCAGACAGTCGGCACGCGCCTCACGCTGAACGCAAACTCCGAGATCCTGCACACGCTCACGCAGCGCGGCATTTCCGGAAACGACAACAACGGTATCACGCCGGGCGACATCTTCTCGGCCACGCCATCGTTCAATGATCTGCAGCGCAACGCGGATGGCACATACCCAGTGAACGGCTCGGGGCTCCTGCCTGGCTCCAATCCGTTCCAGAACGCGGATCTCGTCAAGACGCCGAACAATACGTACCGCTTCATCGGCTCCGTGACGAGCGGACTGTCCGTGTTTTCCTCGGAGCGTCAGACGCTCGACGCGTCGCTGACGGGCGGTGTTGACACGTACCAGTCGAAGGACAAGGTCGTCTCGCCCGCAACAGGCTATACCGATGCCGCCATCAACGGTGCATTGGCGGGCACGCTGTTCAACGGCGATGCCGAGATCGTGAATGCGAACCTGAACGGCTCACTCGTGCACAAGTTCGTCGCGTCTGCCTTCACCGCGCAGACCTCGGGTGGTTTCCGCATGGAGCGCCGCGAGGCCAACGTCACACAGCTCACTGGTCGCGGTGTCATCTTCCCAACCGTCACGAATGTCTCGACGGCTGCCCAGACGTTCCCGAACCAGACGCTGGGGCTGACGCGCGATTTCGCGTACTACGCGCAGGAAGAGCTGTTCGCGCTGAGCGAGCGCCTGCTGCTCACCGCCGGAATTAACGCGGAAAAGTCGAGCAATAACGGCGACCAGGCCAAGTTCTACGCCTACCCGAAGTTCTCGGCATCGTACCGTCTGCCCGGCCTTCCGAACTTCGTCAATGAGTTGAAGGCACGTGCAGCATACGGCAAGGCTGGCAATCAACCGACGGCTGGCCGGACCACCTTCCTCACGAACCTGCTGTACGAAGGCGCCACGGGTACGCGTGCATCGACGATCGTTGGCTCGCCGAGCATCCGTCCGGAGCTCGCCACGGAGACCGAAGGCGGCATCGACGCGACGATGGCAAGCTCGCGCGTTCGGTTGAGCGCAACCTGGTACAAGAAGAAGATCACGGATCTGCTGCTCACGGCCCCGATCGTTCCGTCAACTGGCTTCTCAACGCAGTACTTGAATGGTGGTCAGATCACGAATCGCGGCACGGAGCTCGAGCTCGACGTCACGGCGTATGAGCACGGCAGCACGAGCTGGATCTCGGGCGCGACGTTCTCGAAGCAGACCGGCTTTGTCGATGCGCTGCCCGCGGGCGTCGCACCGTTCAACCCCGGCGTCGGCTCGTTCGGACGATATGGCAACGCGTGGATTCAGGCCGGTCAGTCCACGACCATGATTCAGGCGAGCATCGGTTGCAGTGGGCCCCTGTCGGCCAGTGGCAGCTGCCCCGCAGCAAGCCGCATCCTCGGTCATGCCGGTGATGCAAACCCCGACTTCAACGTTGGGTTCAACAATCAGATCAGCGTCGGCAAGTTCCGGCTCTCCGGACTGCTCGAGTGGCGCAAGGGCGGTGACGTTGTCGATCTCACGAATAACTATTTCGATTCGTACGACTTGGCCGCTGACACCGCAGCCTCGCATGCGCGTTACAAGAACTACCTCGCCGCCGGTTCGCCATACGTCGAGAACGCAGGCTTCGTGAAGCTCCGCGAGATCACCGTTGGCTACGAGCTTCCAGCCACGCTGACGAAGAGTGCCTTCGGTGGACGCGCGCAGAACGTCCGTCTCGAGCTGAGTGGCCGCAACCTCAAGACCTGGACGAAGTACTCCGGCTACGATCCCGAAGTTTCGAACTTCGGTAACCAGGCGCTGGGCCGAATCCAGGATGTGACGCCCTATCCGCCGAGCCGCGCGTTCTATTTCTCGCTCTCTTCTACTTTCTAACACTCGAGTGACTTCATATATGCGGAAGCACACAATCGCACTCGCCAGTCTGCTCGTCGCAGCCTCGGCGTGCGCTGATAACACCGTCGTAACGCCTGAAAATGCGCCGACGACGGAAGCGCTCGCGGGCGCGCTCACCGCTGCCGGGGTAAAGACCCTCGCACTCGGTGTGCTCGCTCAGGATCGCAACGTGACCGGCGGCTTTGGCTACTACCTCTTGCCGGGGATCTACGCGCGCGATGCCTATCGCATCGACTCCAACGAGCCGCGCTTCGTCATCGAGACGCTTGGCGGCTCGCCGGATCCAGGGAGCTTCGCCGCGGGTGGGTCAGCGTACACCTCGCCATTCACGGCAATTCGCGCCGCCACGTCACTGCTCGCTGCACTTCCCGGTACGTCGGTAACGCAGATCACGGCCGCACAGAATAAAACGACGGTCGGGCTGATCCAGACCATCGAAGCGCTCGACTACTATCGTGTGCTCGAGACGCGAGACACGGTTGGCGTTCCGATCCAGAACCCGGATCCTGCGGTGGTATCGGCGCTGAGCTGCAAGTCTGTCGTGATGAACACGATTGCCGCGTTGCTGGACAGCGCCAACACGGCACTCATCGCGGCCGGTACGGGAGCATCGCTGTCGTTCACGCTGCCCACTGGATTCACGGCGTACGGACGCGACTACTCCAAGGCATCAAACCTGATCCTCCTCAATCGTGGGCTCAAGGGGAAGGTCGATGTGTATCGTGGACTACAGCACACCAGCCCGACTGCCGGTGCGTTCGCACTCGCGATCACTGAACTGACGCAGGCTCTGGGTGGCGCGGCCGCTGGTGCGGTGCCGGCGTCGGCCTTCCAGACCGGTGCGTATGTCACGTACGTGGCGGGCGGCACTGAGAACACGCCGAACCCAATCGTCGATGCCAAGGTCGCCGTCAATCCAAAGGCGGCCGCGGCATTGCAGGCTGGCGACACGCGTGCGTCGAAGATCATTCCCCGTGCGACTCTCGCGGGCAGCGGTCTCACGTCGAGTGTCACCTACGTTGGCGCAAGTACGGCCAACTCGGCCAACCTGGTGCGGCCGGTCGCGATCCTGCGTGACGAAGAGCTCGTATTGCTTCGCGCGCAGGCGTACTTCGAGGCTGGCCAGTTCGCCAATGGGGCGGCCGATCTCAATTCGGTACGCACGTCGTACGGTCTGGCGGCGATTGCCGTGCCGGCCGATATCACGACCGCACGCACGGCATTGCTGTACGAGAAGCGGTTCTCGCTGTTCTTCGAAGGCCCACAGCGCCTGGTCGACCTGCGCGCCTATGGTTTGCTCAAGGCCGGCGCCATGCCGGCGGAACTGCCCGGCGATCCGTTCACGACCGCCGAGCCGATTCCGAAGGGCGAGGTAGATGCACGTGGCGGCCAGATCACGCCGGTATGTCCGTAACACTCTATTAGCGCGAAGCGCCTCGGAAGCGAATTGCTTCCGGGGCGTCTTCGTTTTACAGGATGGCAATGACCCTTACCGGCAGGCACACACACATGAGGCGCTTCCTGCGGATTGCGGCGCTGCTTCTGATCTGCGGCTCGTGCACCCACGATCCAAGGCCGGAAACAGCGGGTGCACCAAAGTCTGACCAGGTTATCACGGCGCAGGAGATCGCGGACTCCCAGGGCCAGACTGCCTACGAAGTCATCATGAAGCTTCGAGCGAACTTTCTCAGCAATCGTGGCAAGACCACCATAATGGGCGACTCGCCCTCGGCACCGACCGTGTATCTCGACGGCCAGATGTACGGAGATGTCTCCACGCTGAAGAGCATCTCTGCAAGCACCATTGGATCGATTCGCCTGTATCGCGCCTGGGACGCGAGCACCAAGTTCGGTGCGCACAATGTCGGTGGCGTCATCGAGGTCATTTCCAGGACGAGGTAGACGGAACGTCTCTCCAGATCTCCCGCCGGAGCGACGCCAGTCAGGGTCGCGTTGGGCTCTTCGCGCGCTTGAGTGAGTCGACCAATTCGTGCACTCGCATCTTGATCGCCTCTCTGCCCGCCGCGTAATTCTGGCTCACCGGCGGCAATGCGTCCCACTGCGCACGCGGCACATTGGCCGTGGCGGTCGCGGCGAGTGGTACGTCGAACGACACCACGTACGACGCACTCGCGAGATCGCTCGGCCCGAGCGTTTGCGGACGCCACGAACCGAGTGTCACATGGTCGGCCTTCAGTCCAACGAGCATGAAGGCCGGAAGAATGGAATCGGCAGGCGTGCCGCGCGAAACCGCCACCATGTTGAGGCCCACCTCTTTCGCGTACTGCTCGAAGAGGATCTTGGCGAGCAAACTTCTCACCGTACCGTGCTCGCAGACGAAGAGGACGGTGCCTTGAGGAGATGCAGTAGCCTGCTGCGCGCCGAGTGAGAGTGATGCGGAGCCCAGCATCAATGCGACGGCGAGGAAAGACGGTGTCTTCATCGGTCGTAGCTTGCATGAGAGGGTGCGGGAAGACAAGATCTGACACCCACCCCGACTCCAGAACTACAATGAATCGATACCAGCCGATCGTCGCCCTGACGACGCTCGTCGTGTTCGCCTGCGCCACGCCCTCCACTTCGCGACCGGCCGCGGGTGGACCTGCGTTGCCCACACTCGCGAGTTTCGAGATTCCCGCGCGCGCCATCGTGAGTCGCATGACGCTTGCGGAAAAGATCGGCCAGATGACGCAGGCCGACCAGCTCTTCCTGAAAGACACCGCCGACATCGAACGCTACTTCCTTGGCTCCATCCTGAACGGCGGCGACTCGGATCCCGCAGCCGGAAATTCGTTTCAGGCATGGCGCACGATGTACGAGACCTATCAGTCTCGCGCGATGCGCGCGCGACTCCGCATTCCGCTCATCTATGGGATCGATGCGGTGCATGGCAACAACAATGTCATCGGCGCCGTGGTCTTTCCGCACAACATCGGACTGGGCGCGACGCGTGATGCTGCACTCGTCCAGCGCGTTGGAGAGATCACCGCGGAAGAAACGCGCGCTGTTGGCGCCAACTGGGCGTTCGCGCCGTGCATTTGCGTTCCGCAGGACATCCGGTGGGGGCGCACCTACGAGGGATTCAGTGAGGACCCTGAGCTTGTTGCGACACTGGGTGCCGCTGCGGTTCGCGGGCTTCAGGGCGACAATCTCATGAT
>JBDTXZ010000104.1:0-8125 GCA_040005935.1 bacterium
ACGGTGAACGGTGAACGGTGAACGGTGAACGGTGAACGGTGAACGGTGAACAGTGAACAGTGAACGACGAACGGTTAAGTCCGTAAAGCCCGGGCGGTGAAAAGGCTTGGGCCCTTTGCTTGTGGATCCGGAGGGAGCGGAACGATGCGTACCTGATGCAAGCCAGCATCGTTGAGCCACGCCGACAGTTGCTCTTCTGCGAAGCCAAGCCAAAGATGCCCCATGGTGCCGCGATACTCCTCGCGCTCGTGCGGCAACATGTCGACGATGAGCAGACGTCCCGACGGCTTCAGCACGCGCGCCGCCTCGGCCAATACGAGCGGCGGATCAATCACGAAGTGCAGCACGAGTGACAGCACCGCGGCGTCGAGCGATGCGTCATCGATCGGTACATCCTCCAGGCGCCCGCCGCGCAGGTCGACATTGTCATGCCCACTCAACCGCTTGCGAGCGGCGCCGAGCATCGCGCTGGATTCGTCGACGGCGACGACCTGACCGACGAACGGCGCGAGCGCCGACGTCGTCTGTCCGGTTCCGCAGCCGAGATCGCCGACAACCCATGATGGGTCGAGCAGTGCTGCGAGCGGCGTGAGATCGGCGGATGCTCCATAGAGATCGGCACGCACTTTGTCCCAATGGCCCGCACGCGTGGAGAAGAACGACTGCGAGGTTGTGCGTCGCTCATGCACCACGCGTTCTGCGCGCGCGAGATCGTGTCGAGCGGACGGCGTTGCGCTCACCTGATCGCGCACGAGGTGCCACAGTCTGCGCGCATTGGGATCCAGCGCAGTACCGGGCATGGTGTAGCGACGACTGGTGCCGTCGGCGCGCGCCGTGACCCACGCCTCATCGGCGAGCGTCTTCAAGTGCCGGCTGACGGTGCTTTGTGGAAGCTGCAACGCGGCGCAGAGCTCACTCACGGTGAGCTCGTGGCGGTCGAGCAGCAGAAGCAGCCGACTCCGTGTGGGGTCGGCCAGCGCCGTGAGGCGATCGAAGATGGGGCGTGTTTGTATCATCCGTATATCCGGATGAAAGGTTGCAACCCGCCACGGAAAAGTCAACCGTCGGCTGCTGCTTGCGTCCTGAGTGAAGCCAAACCCCGCACTTTCGCGCGCAGAGAAAGCCAAGTCCTCGACCATCCATCAGCGGATGGCGATCTGGACAATTCCCCACTCTGTGTGCCTCTTCCCCGGCATGCCAAACACCGATCCGTCGCGTCGCCAGTTTCTCGCCTTCCTGGCCGGAAGCCCACTCCTCGCCGCCGCGGGATTCAATGCCTCGGCGATCAAGCGGCTTTTCGACGCCACACCACGTGGTGCTGAACATGTGCTGGCAACAGCGCAACAGATCACGCAGCAGTCAACGACAATCCATTCGGCCAAGGACGCACTCAGCGTCTTCGACTTCGAGGCAATCGCGAAGCAGCGCATCCCAATCGCACACTGGGGCTATCTCGCCACGGGCACCGATGACGACGGCACCATCCGCGCCAACCGCGATGGATTCGAGCGATGGGCGTTGCGACCGCGGCGCTTGATGGACGTCAATCACATCGATGCAAGCGTGTCGCTGTACGGCACCCGCTATCCCACGCCGATCGTGATCAATCCAGTGGGCAGCCAAAAGGCGTTTCACGCCGATGGCGAAATGGCCGTGGCACGCGCGGCGAAAGCACGCGATCACCTGATGGTGCTTTCTACCGTCGCCACCACATCGATCGAGGACGCAATCGCAGCACGCGGTGCGCCGGTTTGGTTCCAGCTGTATCACCAATCCGATTGGGCCATCACGCGACAGATGGTCCAGCGCGTCGAGCGTGCAGGCGCTCCGGCGATCGTGCTTACCGTTGACCTGCTTGGCGGCAGCAACCGCGAGACGATGATGCGCGAGGCGAGACGCGATACGCGCACATGCACGAATTGCCACCTGGGTGGTGCACCGCTCCCAGGCATCAGCGGTCGAATCGATGATCGCGACAATCGGCGCAAGCCGAATCTGGTGGGCTATCAGAAGCTCACGCCCATCCCCGAAGTTGGAACGCCGACGTGGGAGTTCATCGACCGGCTCAAGAATGCGACGCGCATGAAAGTGCTCGTGAAAGGAATCGTCACGCGCGAAGACGCAGAGCTCGCCGTGCAGCATGGCGTGGACGGACTCTTCGTCTCCAATCATGGGGGGCGCGCCGAGAATTCATTGCGCGCGACCATCACGTCGCTTCCCGAAGTCGTGCAGGGTACCGGCGGCAAGATTCCAATCGTGTGTGACGGCGGATTCCGTCGCGGCACCGACATCTTCAAGGCGATGGCACTCGGCGCCTCAGCCGTCGGCATTGGCCGTCCGTACATATGGGGCCTTGGCGCATTCGGGCAGGAAGGTGTCGAAACAGTGCTGGCAATCCTGCGCAAGGAATTCGAGGTGGTAATGAAGCAGAGCGGCACGACGAACATCGCAGCGATCACGCGCGATCGCGTGGTGGCGCGATGACGAATCCTGCCGACGCGCCGGTGACCATTCGCGCTGTCGCCAAGGACGACTTCGCGGCGTGGAAAGTGTTATGGGATGGCTACAACGCCTTTTACGGTCGATCGGGGCCGACGGCGCTTCCGCTGAGCATCACGCAGATGACATGGTCGCGCTTCTCTGACGCCTATGAGCCGATGCATGCCATGGTCGCCGAACGCTCAGGTGAGCTGCTTGGTCTGGTGCACTTCCTCTTTCATCGAAGCACCATCCAGATCGCGCCAACATGCTACTTGCAAGACCTGTTTACCGCCGAGGCGGCGCGCGGGCACGGCGTGGGTCGTGCGCTCATCAACGCGGTATACGAACGTGCGACGAACGCCGGATCGTCACGCGTCTACTGGTTAACGCACGAGACCAATACGGTCGCAATGCAGCTGTACGACAACGTCGCCGAGAAGTCGGGGTTTGTCGTTTACCGCAAGACGTTGTGAGTCAACTCGCGAGCAGATCCTTCTGCTCGCAGCGGTCGTCTCATTGCATCACGGCAACGGCGAAAGCCGAGCCTCGGGGCTCGTGTTGCCAACGCGATCGACCGCGCGAACGCGGACTTCGAGCGGTACGGCACCGCCTCGTGTTCCGATGACGCGTGTACGCGCAACGCCCGGCGCAATGTCGGTCGTCCAACCAAACTCGCTCCGTGTCTGAATCGCCCAGAGCCACGGCGCATTCGCGGTTGATGTCGCAAGACCCAAATCGACAACGCGATTTCCCGACACACCGTCGATGCGCGTCGTGACGAGAGGCGCCAAGTACACGGTCGCGGGTAACCACGGTGACGCCGGAACAAGCGCAGGCTGGCCATAGGCTTCGCGCGCGAGCCGCTCGTCGAGATTGTCGGGATTCTGCTGAAACACCTTCATGCTGAAGTGCACGTTGCCGGTCGCACCCGACTGCGCGCGCGTCAACCGGATCTGTTCGAGGATCTCGTCCGTCTTCCACGCAGATGAATTGGTGAACGCAACCTTGCCGGTATAATTGCCCGGCCAGATGTGGCGGCCCATGAGGTTCTCGCCCACCCACCACCGGAGCAACAAGTCATATCGCTGCTCGGGCCGATCAACGGACCAGTAGAGTTGCGGTGTGAGATAGTCGGCCCAGCCCTCGTTCAACCACTTCTTCGCGTCGGCAAACAGCACGGCGTACTGATCGAGTCCACGCACAGACGCCGGATGTCCCGGTCGCCAGATGCCGAACGGGCTAATACCGAACTTTACCCACGGCTTTACAGCGTGCACGCCCTCATAGAGTTCCTGCACGAGCAGATCGACATTGTGCCGGCGCCAGTCATCGCGCGTGAGCCTGCCTCCCTCGCGCTTGTACCGCCTATACGTCGCATCGTCTGGAAACGGAATCTCCTTCACCTTCCGCCGCACTCGATGCGTCTCCGGATACGGATAGAAGTAGTCGTCCATATGCACGCCATCGATGTCGTACCGACGCACGAGATCGAGCACCACGCGCTCGGTGAGCCTTCGTATCGCCGGCTCGCCGGGATCCATCCACTCATACGGCCCGTACCGATGCACGAGCTTTGGATTTGTCCGGCTGATGTGGTTCGCCGAGGCCTTCTTGTGCATCGAGTACCTGGATCGGTACGGATTGATCCAGACGTGCAACTCGAGCCCACGCTTATGGGCCTCCGCCAGCGTAAACAACAGCGGATCGTAAAACGGTGACGGCGCTCGGCCCATCTCTCCCGTGAGATACTCCGACCACGGCTCGATCTTCGATTCGTAGAGCGCGTCCGCGGCAGGGCGGACCTGGAAGATCACCGCATTCATCCGCAGCTCGACCAGCTTGTCGAGAATCGCGATCATCTCGCGCTGCTGCTCCGCAGTGCTCAGTCCCTGCCTGGACGGCCAGTCGATGTTATCGACGGTTGCGACCCACGCAGCACGAAACTCGCGTTGAATCGGCGGAGGCGAGGAATCGGCAGGCGTCTGCGCGACGCACACCTTCGAAGCCAGAATGGCGAGCGAAAGCGCGATACGTCGCAGCAGCATTAACGAACGGCCTGCGTTCAGCGTACAGCCGGCAAGCCAAGCACGCGGCGATACACCGTGAGGTATCGTGCTGCACTCTTGTCCCACCCGAAATCGCGCGCCATCGCTTCGCGCATCATCTCCTTCCACCCATCGGCATCGCGGTATTGATCCACGGCGCGCATCGCAGCGCGCATGAAATCATCCGTCGTGTAATCATCGAAGAGGAAGCCCGTGACCCCATCTTCGATCGTGTCCGCCAGGCCTCCTGTTCGCCGAGCCACCGGAATGGTCCCGTAGCGTTGCGCGCGCATCTGGGTGAGGCCGCACGGCTCATACAGCGACGGCATCAGGCACATATCGGCGCCGGCGAGCAACAGATGCTCGAATTCGTCGGTGAAATCCAGCTTCACCGCGATGCGACTTGGCGCACGCTCCGCCAGCTCGGTGAGCATTGCTTCGTAATGCTCTTCACCATGGCCAAGAAAGACGTATTGCGCATCGAACGCGAAGTAGCCGGGATCGCCGAGGATGAGGTCCAGCCCCTTCTGTGAGACGAGACGAGCGGTGAGCGCAAAGATCGGCGCTTGCCAACGACTCAGCCCGGTCGCCCGCTGTAGCGCGATGCGGCAGCGCTTTTTACCCGAGAGACTGTCGGACGTGTACCGACGCGGAATGATTGGATCCGTCGCGGGATCCCAAACGTCCTGATCGATGCCGTTCACGATGCCAACCAGACGATCGCGCATGGCAACAAAAACACCGTCAAGACCGAAGCCGCCCTTTTCCGTGCGGAGCTCGTGTGCGTGCGTCGGGCTGACCGTGATGGCGAGGTCGGAAAAGACAAGCCCGCCCTTGAGCAGGTTCAGGCGTCCATGCCACTCGAGCTGCCGGTGATTGTACAACGCCAACGGAAGACCAATCTCGGCCATCGTCGTATCGGGGAAATGGCCCTGATAGCCAGCGTTGTGGACGGAAAGCACGGCGCGAATTCCCTCGTAATACGGGTGCGCCATGAACTCGTTCTTCAAGTAGATGCTCGCCAGCGCCGTCTGCCAATCGTGCGCATGGATGATGCTCGGCGGCTGCTTCAGGAGGCGCGGTAGTGCGATGAGCACCGCACGCGCGAACAGCGCGTAACGCCGTGCGTTGTCGGGATAGTCGCTCGTAGGGGTCCCATAGAGACCCGGCCTGTCGAAGTACAGCGCACTCTCCACGAACAACACGCGCGGGCACCCTGGCGCGAGGGGAGCAACCGGCTCAAAAATTCGCGCGGTTTCTGTCCGGGGCCCAACTGTCACCGAGAATGCAGCACCAACGGGCTGCACTTCTGTCCGCTCGCGGACCACTGAGTACAGCGGCATGAACACCGTCACCGGAATTCCCGACGCCGCCTGATACTTGGCGAGACTCGCCACCGCTTCGCCCAGTCCGCCAGTGCGTGCGAAGGGTGACAGTTCAGCCGCCAAGTGAATGACCGGGGCCGGTGATCCATCGGGGCGAACGAGTGGAGCGGATCGCGCGACCGCAGTTATGGGTTCGGTGGGCGTATCTGGGCGCCGAGCGCGCGTGCCGCGACGCGCCGGCTCCGGACGCTGGGGCGCGCGCGTAGCACCGTCGGGTGCGGGGGCGGGTGTCGAACCGGCCGTTCCTGATGGATCGGTCGGTGTGGATGCCGCGGAAGATTCAGTCGGTACGACGATATCCATTGGCGACGAGCGGAGGCAATGCTGGGTCAGCGCCGCTGTGCAAGAAGCTCACTCACGTGAATTGGCAGCAGCGAGCGCTCGTCCGCCAGCACCAACAAGATATCTAGTTTGCTGGCCATAGCTTTGTCATTTGCGTCTACAAAAGACACATGACTGATACGATTAAAAAAAAATGGCAGCGTTCGCCAAAGCCCTACGGTCATGCGCACAAATCCGCACGCCCGCGGTATGGACGACCTTCGTGGTTGCGGTTACCCTAACGTGCCTCGAGGTCGTTGCGGCGCGCAGCAACGAAACACCCGTCTCGCACTGTCGTATGTGTGTGTTCTCTGATCAAACCCGCCATGAGCCGTCGATTCCCCTCCCCCACCTCCCCATGACCAACAGGCGTGACTTCCTGAAAACCGGCGCGGCTGCCGGGGCACTCGCACTCGCGGGCCCTGCGTTAACCCGCGCGGACGCGCTCGCGCAACGCGTCGCTCCAATGGCCGAACTGCCTGCCATGGATCCAGCGACGAAAGAGTTGCTCGTCGAAGCGCTCAACGCCGCGAAGTTGGGCGGTGCCTCCTTTGCCGACGCACGCATTGGGCGCTACCGCAACAACTTCGTCATCACGCGCGAAAAGCAGATCGTCAACGTCGTGGACACCGACACACTGGGCGTCGGCGTTCGCGTGCTGGTCAACGGGACGTGGGGCTTTGGCGCATCGCGCGATCTCACGAAGGCCGGTGTCGTGGCCGCCACGAAGGAAGCGCTCGCGATCGCGAAGGCGAACGCCCTGCCCGCAGCCGATCGCGTCCGTCTCGCTGTGGCGGCGCCGACTCCAGACGGCCGCTACGCCACGCCCCACACGGTCGACCCGTTTACCGTGCCCATCGAGCAGAAGGCCGACCTCCTCATTCGCGCCAACACGGAAGCGATGAAGGTGAATGGCGTGAAGTTCGTGAACAGCAACATGTTCTTCGTGAAGGAAGAAAAGAACTACGCCAACACCGAGGGCACGTTCACCACGCAGACGGTGATTCGAAGCTGGCTTCCATTTGCGGCAACCGCCGTGAAGCCTGACTTCAGCGATTTCCAAACGCGCACGAACGTCATCCAGCCCGCCGCACGCGGCTACGAGTACCTCACGGAAGCGAAGCCGGTAGAGAACGCACAGAAGTGGGGCGAAGAGGCTGCCGAAAAGCTCGCGGCAAAGCCGGTCGACGTGGGACGCTACGATCTCGTCCTGCATCCGAGCCATTTGTGGCTGACCATCCACGAAAGCGTCGCGCACCCAACAGAGCTCGATCGCGCGATGGGCTACGAGGCCAACTATGCGGGGACGAGTTTCCTTGCGCCCCCCCGCGAAAAACTCGGCAAGTTCAAGTACGGGCCAAGCTTCATGAACATCGAAGGCGATCGCGACCAGGCCGGCGGTTGCTCCACCATCGGGTGGGACGATGACGGTGTAAAGCCGGATCGCTTCCTCATCATCAAGAACGGCATGGTGAACGACTACCAGACCACACGCGAGCAGGCGCCAATGCTCGACTGGTGGTACGACAGCCAGAAAAAGCCAATCCGCAGCCACGGCTGCTGCCATTCCGATAGCTGGAATGATGTGCAGTTCCAGCGCATGCCGAACGTCTCTCTGCTTCCAGGCACAAAGGAGCAGAGTTACGAAGACCTCATCGCGGCAACGGACAAGGGCATCGCCATTATCGGGGACGGAAGCTTCTCGATCGACCAGCAGCGCTACAACGCGCAGTTCGGCGGCCAGCTGTTCTACGAGATCAAGGGGGGCAAGATCATCGGCCAGCTGAAGGACGTCGCGTACCAGATGCGCACGCCCGACTTCTGGAATGCCATGGACATGATCGGCGGAAAGAAGAGCTACGAAATGGGCGCGAGCTTCTTCGATGGAAAGGG
>JBDTXZ010000105.1:0-8085 GCA_040005935.1 bacterium
GTTCACCGTTCACCGTTCACTGTTCACTGTTCACTGTTCACTGTTCACTGTTCACCTTATTCAGTACCTTTGCGCACCCTGAGGTCCCAATGCGCACTCCCAACAAGTCTGCCCTCGCGGTCGAACCAAAACCCCACGACGACGAGATCGACGTCTTTGGTCTCTCGCACGCCGGCAAGGTGCGCGAGCAAAACCAGGATCACTTCCTCCTCGCGACCATTCACAAACGAGTGAATGTCGTGCAGACAAACCTCAGCGAGCAGGCACGACTCCCGCTCGGAGATGAACGCCTCGCCTTCATCGCGATGGTCGCGGACGGCGTCGGCGGAGCGGAGGGAGGCGAAGAAGCAAGCGCGACGGCCCTCGAAGTCGCCATGCATTACATGGCACGCAGCACCGACTGCTACTACCAGGCCGACGGAAGCGACGAGCACTTCATCGACGCGCTCCAGGACGCCGCAATGCGCAGCCACAGTGCGGTCATCGAGCGTGCACGCGATGTGGCCGAGGGCCGTCCCATGGCGACGACACTCACGTTGTGGATGGGCGTCTGGCCATTCTACTACCTGCTTCAAGTGGGCGATTCCCGATACTACCGATATCGTGAAGGCGAGCTCTCACAGATCACGCGCGATCAAACCATCGCCCAGGACCTCCTCGACCAGGGAATCTTCACCCGCACAATGGCCGCGCGATCGCAATACTCGAACGTGTTGTCGAGCGCGATCGGCGGCGATACGGCCCTACCCGTCGTTACGCGCATGCGCTCCGATTGGAAGGTCATTCACCTTCTCTGCACCGACGGCCTCACCAAGCACGTGACCGACGACAACATCAGGGCGCGCCTTGCGACAATGACGTCGTCACGACAAGTATGCGAACAATTGCTGCAGGATGCCCTCGACGGCGGCGGCAGCGACAACATCAGCATCATCGTCGGCCGATCGGTACCTCGCTCGCAACAAAGCAACAACAGCATTGCCCACACATAGCCGCTTCATTGCACGCGTCCCCTCCGACAACTTGTACCTTTGGCGAACTTTTCATGAGTGAATCGTCGCGCCCTTCGACGTCGATGACATGCGCAACGACATGACCCCTCCCGACATCGTCCGCGAGCAAATCGAACGAAGTCTCGCGTACCACTACCGGCTTGATCGCGAGATTGGACGTGGTGGAATGGCCACCGTTTACCTCGCGCACGACCTCAAGCACGATCGGCCTGTGGCACTCAAGGTCCTGCATCCCGACTACTCGGCAGCCATTGGCGCCGAGCGTTTCGCGCGCGAGATCATGCTGGTGGCGCGGCTGCAGCATCCGCACATCCTGCCGCTGTACGACTCTGGTGGGTCGGAAGGCGTGCTGTATTTCGTCATGCCGCTCGTGGAGGGAGGGTCGCTCAGGGACCGGTTGGACAGCGATCGCTCCATCTCGCTCACCGAAACAGTCGGCATCATGCGGCAGGTCGCGGACGCGCTCGGCTACGCGCACGAGCGCGGAGTCGTGCATCGCGACGTCAAGCCGGAAAACCTTTTGCTCGCGCATGGACAGGCGCTCCTCGCGGACTTTGGCGTCGCGCGCGTAAACGACGCCATCGAGACGGGCCAACAGACGCTCACCGCGCTCGGCTCCACGCTCGGCACGCCTGCGTACATGAGTCCCGAACAAGCATGTGCCGAAGACGACATCGACGGACGGAGCGACCAGTATTCGCTCGCATGCGTCTGCTTTGAAATGCTGGCCGGTGCGCCCCCGTTCGAGGCGCATAACACAATGGCGCTCATCAGCAAGCACATCACCATTCAGGCGCCGCAGCTCACTGGTATTCGCGAACAACTTCCGCGCGGCATTGCCAACGCAGTTGCGCGGGCACTCGAGAAGGATCCCGCCGCGCGCTATGCGTCGGTTCGTGATTTCGCGCAGGCACTCGAAGCTGCGCTCGTCGAGCTCCGTCCGAACTCCACGAGCGACGTGCGTCTCCTCGCGCGGCAAAAGGACAACGATACGCGCAAGAAGGTGGTCGTCCTCGACTTCACGAACATCAGCGGCTCGGCCGACATCGACTGGTTGTCGAATGGCATCGCCGAAACGATTGGCGTGGACCTCCAGAAAATCGCGGGTATTCGCGTGGTCGGTGCGGACGCCATGGCGCGTAAGCGGATGCTCGGCGCTGCTCCCGCCGGCCCAACGACGCTCGAGCGCGCGTTCGAGATTGGACGTGCGGCTGGTGCGCACTGGGTGGTGTGGGGTGGGTTCCAGCGCGCAGGCGACCGCGTTCGTCTTACGGCGCACTTTGGCGACATCGTGACGCACGAGACGGTGAGTGCGGAAAAGATAGACGGCGCATTGGACGACGTGTTCGCGCTGCAGGATCGCATCGTCACGTCACTGGCGGGCGTGCTCGAGATTCGCTTGACGAGTCGCGAGCTCGAAGTAATCGCACGTCCTGAAACGACAGCGCTCACGGCCTACGAGCATTACGCAAAGGGAAAGCGTGCCTTCCAGCAGTTCGGCAGGGAGAGCATGCGCCAGGCCGGCGAGCACTTTGGCGCCGCCGTGCAAATCGATCCGGGTTACGCGCTCGCGTGGGCAGGGCTCGGAAGCTTGCTCATGCCGAAGTACATCGCGTTCGGCCGGCAGGAAGATCTCGATCATGGCGTCGCCGCGCTCCAACGCGCGATGACACTCGACCCATCGCTTGGCGAGCCGTATCCGTTTCTGGCGTACATGTATTTGCGTCAGCGACGGTACGACGATGCGGTGAAGACCGCGCGCACTGCCATCGAACATGATCCGGGCGGTCCCATGGCGTGGTTCATTCTTGGGACGATCCTCAGCATGCGCGCGATCGCGACGGAGAACCCCGCCGATCTCGCGCGCGCGATTCTGCCACTGTTGCGTGCGCGTGCGATCAACGCCGCCTTTCATCCGCCCGCCATGAGTGCGGGCGCGGTGTACATCCTGCGCGGACAGTATTCACATGCAGAGCCGCTGCTCGACGAAGCGATGATCGTCGAGCGGTCGGGGCAGGGACATCTCTTCATCGGGGCGACCGTGCAGCGCGCGTCCATCTATCTCAACTCGGACGATCCGGAACGCGCTCGCGAATTGCTGGCGTGGGCACTGAGTGCGTACCCTGCGATGGATCACGTCTATAGCGAGATCATGACGGCGTTCGCGCACATCGTCGAAGGATCGTTGGAGGAGCGCAAGGGCAACTTCTCAGCGGCTCAACGCGCGTTCGAGGCCGCGATTGCGCTTGCGGAGCAGAACCCGCATCGCGTGGGCATCGGCTCGCATTGGGTGCGCGCGCAGAGTGGTCTTGCGCGTGTGCGTTATGCGAGAGGTGAGGACGCCGCGTCAGCCGAAGCGCTGGTGGCTGCGCGCGCGCTCTTCGAAGACCGCACCCGATTTGTGTGGGCGCAGCTGTTTGGCGCGACGGACGCCGACGTGTGGTACGACCTCGCGTCGACGTACGCGTCCCGCGGCGAAGACGACGAGGCGGTCGCGGCACTGACGCGCGCGATCGCGGCCTGTTGGTCCGACGTCAACCAGATTCGCTACGATCCCGCGTTTGCGTTCCTGCACGACCGGCCCGATGTGCGCGAGCTGTGTCTCGAAGCCCAGGCCAAGGTTGTGTTACCGCCGCCCATTGGCGCGGGCGGCCTTCCAGAGATGTAATTGAACAACGGATGCAATCCCCAGGCTGCGAGCGCAGCTCAGGAAGCATCCGCGCTTTTTCCGCGAAATCCGCGATAGCGTCGTTGCGGTTGCCGTTGCAGTAGTGCTTTTAACCGCCAAGAGTGAGCTGAATGCCACGCCTCTGCATACCGATCGCGCTCTGCCTCTGTGCAGTGACCGCCTTGACCGCCCACAGCCAGACAATTGGCGCGGCCGCGAGAGCAAGCGCACGTGACTACAGACAGCACAACGAGGCAGAGATCCTGGAGGAGTTTTCCGGCCTGCTTGCGCTGCCGAATCTCGCGAGCGACTCCGTTGGGATCCGTAACAACGCCGATCACCTGCTGACGATGTTGGGCAAGCGCGGCTTTACGAACACGCGGTTGCTGACCGTGCCAGGCGGCCCGCCCGCGGTGTACGGCGAGCTTCCCTCCCCAGGCGCAACACGCACACTTGCCCTTTACGCCCACTACGACGGCCAACCACTCGACCCCAGGCAGTGGACCTCACCGCCGTGGACGCCGGTGCTGCGTGACAAGGAGCCCAGCGCCGGCGGCAAGGTGATTCCCCTGCCAGCCAAGGGCGGCCACGCCGATCCCGAAGCTCGCCTCTATGCCCGCTCAGCCGGCGACGACAAGGCGTCGATCATCGCGATACTTGCCGCACTCGATGCGATGCGTGCGTCGAAAACAGCGCAGTCCGTAAACCTCAAGGTGTTCTTCGAAGGAGAAGAAGAGGCGAGCTCACAGCACCTGCGCCTGATCCTCGAGAAGTACGCGCCGCTCCTCACCGCGGACGCGTGGCTGTTTTGCGACGGCCCTGTGCATCAAAGCGGACGGCAACAAATCCTGTTCGGGAATCGCGGCGTCACCGCATTCGAGCTCACCGTGTACGGACCGACGCGTGCACTACATAGCGGACATTACGGCAATTGGGCGCCGAATCCGGGCGTCATGCTGGCAAACCTCGTCGCCAGCATGCGTGACGACGACGGACACATCAAGATCGCAGGCTACTACGACGACATGCGGCCGATTACACCGGCCGAACATCGCGCAGCGGCAGCGCTTCCGAAGTTTGACCCGGAACTCCGCAAGGCACTTGGTCTCGCGCATACGGAAGCGAACGATGCACTGCTGGCGGAGCGCATCATGTTGCCCGCGTTCAACCTGCGCGGGATGCGCGTGGGTGGCGTGCGAGAGACCGGTTCGAACACGATTGCGTCGGAAGCATATGCATCCTTTGATCTAAGGCTCGTGCCAGGTCAGGTCCCCGCGCACGTGCGCGAACTGGTTGAAGCGCACGTAAAACGGCAGGGCTACTGGATCACGCACGACAGCGTCACGCCTGCCATGCGGCTCGCGCACGCGAAGGTTGCGCGTATGGAATGGACGGAAGGGTATCCTGCGTCGCGTGCGCCGATGGACGGGCCGTTCGGCAAGGCAGTCCTCACCGCACTCCGGGACGGTGCGAAGGAATCACCGCTCGCGATTCCGACATCGGGCGCCACTGGGCCGACATACCTGTTCGAGCAGGTGCTCAAGGTACCGATGATTCACCTGCCCATTGCCAACTACGACGACAATCAGCACGCCGCCGACGAAAACCTGCGTCTGCAGAATCTCTGGGACGGAATCGAGACGTACGCGGCGTTACTCGCTGGCATCGGCAAGACGTGGGGCGACAGGCCGGTTCCGTAGCAGGCCACATCACCCCAGTGCGATGCGGACACAAACGCTCGGCGCACACGCACCGTAGTGAAGTGAGAACGATGCAACGCACGTTTCACGGACACGCGCCCACCTCCTCGATGTCGCGCTGGCAATTGTACAGACCGATCGCGAGCTAACGTCCGTCGGAGTAGCAGCGCTGGCGAGAGCAGACTGTCATCCTGACCCAGCGCAGCGGGGAAACTGTCATCCTGAGCGCGCGCAGCGGAGAGACTGTCATCCTGAGCGAGCGAAGCGAGTCGAAGGATCTGCACGTGCACACCGCCGTTTGCGCTCGATGATCGCGACAGGCGACATTGCACCACAATGATGCATCCTCTCGCCGTGCTCGGCGCCGCTCCGTCCGGAGAACGCCTCGAACGCATCCTCCGCTCGCCGAACTTTCGCGACGGCGCATTTCGCAATCCCGTCGAGACCACGATGATGACCGGCTCGTACTGGTCGTCGCTTCGGCGCCAACTGTCAGGTCCCGAACAAAGAGTACCGCCAGCGTCGCTGCCCATCGTCGCGCTCACGCAGGCGAACTTCGCGGACCCGCCGGCGTCCGAACTGAGAGTAACGTGGCTGGGACACGCCACCACGCTCATCGAGATCGATGGCTACCGCGTGCTCGTCGATCCCGTGTGGGGCAAGCGCGCGTCACCTTCACAACTCGTGGGTCCGAAGCGCTTTCACGCGCCGCCACTTCCGCTCAGCGAACTGCCTCAGCTCGACGTCGTGATCTTGACGCACGATCACTACGACCATCTCGACATGGCGGCAGTTCGCGCACTGGCGTCGAACCCAGCGCACCAACGCCTGCAATGGGTCACGGCACTTGGCGTCGGCGCGCACCTGGAGCTGTGGGGCATTCCACGCAGTCGCATCTCGGAACTCGATTGGGGTGATGCTGCCCACGTCGGCGCGTTGAAGATTACCGCGCAACCGGCACGACACTTCTCTGGACGCACACTCAAGCGCGACCAAACGCTCTGGGCCTCATGGGTGATCCGAGGTCCTGTGCATCGCGTATTTCACAGCGGTGACACAGGCTTCTTCGACGGTCTGGCCGACATCGGCACGCACCACGGACCATTCGATCTGACGATGATCAAGATCGGCGCGTACGGAGACACGTGGCCTGACATTCATCTCGATCCGGAGCAGGCCGCTCGCGTCCACACGATGCTTCGCGGGCGCGTATTGCTCCCGATCCACTGGGGCACGTTCAATCTCGCATTTCACGCGTGGGATGAACCAGCGGAGCGGCTGCTCGTCGCCGCTGAGCGCGAACACGCTCGCGTCGTGATTCCGCGACCTGGTCAACAGATCGAACCGGCGTCGTTACCGGAACCGGAGACGTGGTGGCGCACATCGAAGCCTGCCGTGGGGCGAGGCTAAAGGCTGTTGTCCTGAGCGAAGCGAAGGACCTGTACATGAATTCGCAAAGCATGTGCAGATCCTTCGCGTCGCTCAGGACGGCCACTGTCCCAAAAACCCAGCGGCCCAATCCGCGCGACCATTCACGCGCGCCTGCTCCACGACTGGAGCCCAGTCGTATTCCAGTGCGATCAGCTCGACACTCCATCCCTTACCACGTTGTGTCGCAATCGCGAATCGCGCGTGTGGCGATCCCACTTCCGCAACGTGCCAATCGTCATCGTCCGCATAGCGCGGACACCCGACGCTGCCCGGATTGATCACCACGCGCTCATTTGAAAGAGCGACGTGCTGCGCGTGACTGTGTCCACACAGGATCAGTCCCGCCTCGACTCCATCCAGCCGCGAGGCAACCGCCGCCCCACACGCCAACGCAAGCCTGCCATCCACCTTGTCGTGCAGCAAATACTTCTTGTCGCTCGACGGCGTACCATGCACGGCAAGAATATCTCCCTGCAATTCGACAAACGGCGGAAGTGCTCTTAACGCCTCGCGCTGCGGCTCCGTAAGCGAATCATATGTGAAGCGTGTGGAACGCGGCATGTCCGCAAGCGGCGTATCCGTCAACGATCGATCGTTGTTGCCACGCACCGTCGGCATATCGATCGCCGCAAGCAGCTCGAACGTTTCCCTCGGCCACAGTGGACTCGTCACGCAGTCGCCAAGATTGACGATCGCATCGACGCCGCGGGCCTGAATGTCATCCAGCACCGCTTCGAGTGCGACGAGGTTGCCGTGGACATCTGAGATGATCGCGAGGCGCATATGGATTCCAATGGTTCAGGTCCTGTCGTCCGGCGCAAACACCCTGTCATCCCGCAGGAGTGAGCGTAGCGAGCGCCTGTCGGGACCCACCATCCGCGTCCCGTAAGCGCGCCACAGAGTAGGAGGGAGATCCCGACATTCGCTTCGCTCATCCGGGATGACATATCACGGAGGAGTCCGTTCATGTACTGTTGCTTTCGCGTGGAGAAGCATCGCCCCGTGCCGCTCGCTGAAGGAATCAGCAGCGAGAATGTCGCCCCCACCACCGCGGTTGCCAAGCACCTGCCGCACTCGCGCGGGGTTCGTCCTGATGACGTCGATGTATTGGGTCCAACGACTTCGACCTTCAACCGCAAGTCGAGCCCGCCGGTTGAGCGCGTGCTTGTCCTTCCAGCGCCGGCGAAATTACGTCCGTCGCGTTTCACCGAATTGCCGGCAGCCGCGCCAATGTGAAAAAGGGCGCGGCAAAAAGAAGAATCAGGGCCGCTGC
>JBDTXZ010000106.1:0-8067 GCA_040005935.1 bacterium
CCTTCTCGGCCACCACGAGCAGCGTGGCTTCGCGCTTGATGACCACCATGCCGATTACGACGTCGCGCGGTCCCAGCTCGATGCCCTTTACGCCGGTGGTGTCGCGGCCCATCTCGCGCACGTCCTGCTCGTGGAAGCGGATGGAGAGACCGTGGCGCGTGGCCAGCACGATATCGTTGGTGCCGCTGGTGATCTGCACGTCCATCAACTCGTCGCCCTCTTCGATCTTGATGGCCTTGATGCCATTCGAGCGAGGGTTGGAGTAGGCGGAGAGCGCCGTCTTTTTGACTGTACCCTTCTTGGTGGAGAAGAGCAGGTATTGGTCTGCGCTGAACTCGCTCACGGGCACGATGGACATGACTTTCGTGTCCGGCGTGACGTTGATCAGGTTGACAACGGGCTTGCCCTTGGCGGCGCGGCCAGCCTGCGGAATTTCGTGGACCTTGAGCCAGAAGCAGCGGCCGTCGTCGATGAAGACGAGCAGGTACTTGTGCGTGCTGGCGATGAAGAGGTGTTCAATGAAGTCCTCATCCTTCACCGTCTGTCCGCTCAAGCCACGTCCACCTCGGCGCTGTTTCTTGTACGTCGAAACGGAGGTGCGCTTGATGTAACCGGTGTGCGAGATGGTCACGACCATCTCTTCATCGGCGATCAGGTCTTCGATGGTGAACTCGCCTTCGTCGCTCGTGATTTCGCTGCGGCGTTCGTCGCCATACTTGGCGGCGATGGCCAGCAATTCCGTCTTGAGCAGCGTCATGCGCTTGTCTTTCGACGCGAGCAATGAGCGCACTTCGGCGATGAATGCCTGCACTTCCTTGAGCTCTTCCTCGAGCTTCTCGATTTCCAGGCCGGTGAGCTTGGCGAGACGCATGTTGAGGATCGCTTCTGTCTGCCGGTCGCTCAGCTTGAAGCGGGCCTGGAGCTGATCGTTGGCCTGCGGCGTGTCCACTGCGCCGCGGATGATCTTGATCACTTCGTCGATGTTGTCGACGGCGATCTTCAGGCCTTCGAGGATGTGTTCGCGATCGAGCGCCTTGTCGAGCTCGAACTGCGCGCGGCGGACGATGACTTCGTGGCGGTGCGTGATGTAGTGCTCGAGTACTTCCTTGAGCGGCATGATCTTCGGCACGAGCCGGCGCGTGATCGGATCGGGCACGAGCGCAAGCATGATGACGCCGAACGTCGTCTGAAGTTGTGTGTGCTTGTAGAGCTGATTGAGCACGACGCGCGGAATGGCATCGCGCTTGAGCTCGATGACCATACGCAGTCCGTCGCGATCGCTCTCGTTCCGCAGGTCGCTGATACCCTCGAGACGCTTGTCGCGCACGAGGTCCGCGATGTTTTCGAGCAGCTTGGCGCTATTGACCTGATACGGAATTTCCGTGACGACGATTTGCGACTTGTTGGAGCTCTCCTTTTCCTCGATGACCGCGCGCGCGCGAATGACGATGCGCCCGCGGCCCGTCTCCTGATAATCCTTGATGCCTTCGCGACCGTAGATGTAGCCGGCGGTCGGGAAGTCAGGGCCCTTGATGAATTTCCTGATCTCCGACTTGTCCATGTCGGGGTTGTCGATCAGGTGGATGAGGCAGGCGATGGTCTCGCGCAGGTTGTGCGGCGGAATGTTCGTGGCCATGCCGACCGCGATACCCGAAGACCCGTTCACGACGAGGTTCGGAATGCCCGCTGGCATGACGCCCGGCTCTGTCAGACGGTCGTCGAAGTTGGGAACGAAGTCGACGGTGTTTTTTTCGATATCCGACAGCAGCTCCATCGCGATGGGCGCGAGCTTGGCTTCGGTATATCGATACGCTGCGGCCGGATCACCTTCGATGGAGCCGAAGTTTCCCTGTCCGTCGATCAGCGGATAGCGCAGCGAGAATTCCTGCACCATGCGGACGAGCGCGTCGTACACGCTCTGGTCGCCGTGCGGGTGATACTTGCCGAGCACGTCGCCGACGACGGTCGCGCACTTCTTGTACGGGCGGCCCGGGACGAGACCGAGCTCGTTCATCGCGTACAGCACGCGCCGGTGCACCGGCTTGAGTCCGTCGCGCACATCCGGCAGCGCGCGCGAGACGATGACGCTCATCGAATAGTTGATGAACGACTCGCGAATCTCGTCGTCGATGAGCCGCGGGAGAATACGCTCGCGGTTGTTGGGAGCGGTCATTGAAACGCCGTTTTACGGAGCGGAAAAGGCAGGAAGTACAGACTGCTCAAGGTAGTGGATTCCACGGGGGAAATCAAGAGTTGAGCACATCTGCAAGTCATTACCAGACAATGACTTATAAGTCCAGAATTCCAGTCTCACAGGCTCGCGAATCACGCGTGGATTTTCGGCGCTTATTCGGGCCGGGTGCCCTGCAGCAATACACCTTCCTTGAACCGCATTCGAATGCGCTTCACATTCTCGAAATCCGTCAGCGGATTTCCGGCGAGTACAAGGAAGTTGGCGTCAAAACCCGCGTCGAGCTTTCCGATTTTACGACCGGGAACAATCGCGCGCGGCGTGCCCATGCTCCACATCCGCAACAACTCGACATCACTGAAAACGTGTGTGGTGCGCACGCCGAACACCTCGGACACACTGGTCGCGTTAAACCGATCGCTGCCGATGACCACGTTTACGCCAGCGTCCTTGAGTAGCTGGAGATTCGCGACCACCACGTCGCGCGCGCGTCGCGCGATGATCGTGTCTGTCAGACCATTCGCGAGTGGATGGTCGAGCGCTTCGATCACCTCGCTCACGGTCGTGACGACAACCACTCCGAGCTGTTTGGCGAGCCGCGCGTCGGCGGCGGACAGGCGATAGCGATCCTTCGAGGCGTACGTGGCCAGCTCGTTTCGTTCGGGACGAAAGCCAGGGAGATGATTGATTTCATCGACGCCAGCCGCGAGTGCGTTCCGAAAGTCGGCTGCCGTTTCGACGTGCGTGCTCACGCGCAATGTGGCGTCGTGCGCGCGCTTCACGATGAGAGGCAGTAATGCCGGATCGAGGCCGCGCCATCCAATCGTCGACGAATCGGCCAACCGCTTTGCGTACTCGTCGGAGAACAACAGATACGTCTTGATGAAA
This sequence comes from bacterium, assembly GCA_040005935.1. GTDB lineage: Bacteria > Gemmatimonadota > Gemmatimonadetes > Gemmatimonadales > Gemmatimonadaceae > AG11. The sequence goes on from JBDTXZ010000106.1 coordinate 3,080, forward strand.
TCCGGCTCCGCCGCGAGAATCGCCGGCCACTTGGCGTCGAGGTCCGCGCGCGAGGCAATAGTGTGGTAGAAAGCTCCTTCGCCAGCGGAGGCCTTCCAAACGCCGCGTGCAACGTTGCGCCGAACGAGGTCGATTGGGTGTCCGCCCGGACCCGTAAGACCGCCGTTCGAAAACACGACGTCGATGCTCGTCGATGTGTTGAACTTCCCTTTCGCCGCAACGCGATCGGCGGGAAGATTATTGGGATTCTTCACGTAGTAGATGCCGGCGCGCAGGTAGCGACTGGAGACGCCCGTATCGCTCGGCACCGCGTTGTGGTTGTGCGCCTCGCCGAACGCCGGAACGACATAGCCGCCCTGTAAGTCGATCACCGAATCGATTGGTACGGGCCGCCTGTCGCTCAGCGCACCATACACTGAATATTTGGTGATCTGTTCGAACGTGGTTCCGTTGAACCAATAGCCGTTTCTCAGCTCGTACCGAGGAGGACCACCGGGGAGCCGAATGGACGGAAACGAGTCGCTGCCGCCGGTTGCAATCCCGAGCGAGCAGGACGCGCATAGCGCGAGCAACGGTGTCGTCCTGAGCCACAGGCGAAGCGCCTGCACGTACAGTTTCGCCTGTTGTCGAGGGGTGTGCAGCGCAAGTGCAGGTCCTTCGCTCCGCTCAGGACGACAACGGGTCCTGAGCCACAGACGAAGGACTTGCACGTGCTGTTTCGACGTGTTGTACAGTGGTGTGCACCGCAAGTGCAGGTCCTTCGCTCCGCTCAGGACGACAACGGGCGCCATCACTTTCACTAGTGCTCCCGCCCCTCGGCCTCCGTGGGCGCGGACTCGGGATACTCGGTATCCATCTCGAGATCTTCCCGATCTTCGAGCTCCTTTTCGCGACGCAGTACATGGTCCCGCTCCATGCGGTACTGCTCATACCATTCGCGCGTGACCTGCCCCGCGAGCTCGCGATTACCAAGTCCGAAGCTCAACGCCATTGCCAGCGCGATTGCACCAAAGAGAATGGCAAACGCAGTGGTCACGATGTCGTTCGCGATGCCGAGCTCCTGGAGCGCCATGAAGATGGCAAGCACGATGACGCCGCTGCGCCCGACGCGCGCGAGTGCTCGGCCACCATGCAGCGATCCGGTTGACGCCGAGATGAGCCCGCCCACGAAGCCGCCGAGCACGATGCCGACGAGGATGATGATGATGGCCGCGATCACGTGCGGGATGTAGCTGACGAGCTCCGAGAACACGTTCGCGAGCTCGACCAGGCCGAGCGCTGTGGAGGCCGCGAAGATGAACGGGAACATCACGAGCCAAAACACGAGGTTTGCGATGACTCGTGTGGGATTCAAGTGCGATCCCGACCGTTCGACGACCTCCATCACTCCGCCGCGCTCCAGCATCTTGTTGAGCCGGATGCGTCGGAGGAACCGCTCGACGAGCTTCTCGACGAGCTTGGCAATCAGGTAGCCGGCGAAGACGATGACGAGTGCACCAAGCAGCGCCGGCAGGACGTTGGCGAGTTGGGCAAAGCTCTGCTGCAGGCGTTCGCCGAAGTTCACGCTGCGTTCCTGACCAAGAGTGATGACAGCCGTCGGGGATCGTGCAAGCTAAGCTAGTTTCTCGTACCGCGCTTCCTGTCGAAAATGAGACTCCTCCGGCAGGCGGGACAGATAAGCCATTCTCGCGTACGCGAGTAACCGAGCCCGAACGACCCTCCACCGATGGACCGCTTCGTCATTGGCGTTCCATCGCGTGGGCACAGTGGTTTCTCGCCCGCGGCTGTCTGCGCGACGATTGCCTTTCGCTCTTCGGGTTCGAATTGCGCGTGTTCGTCGGTCACGACGGCAGGATGGCCGTCGCTTCGATTTCCACGAGCGCGCGCGCTTCGATGAGCGCGGACACGACGACAACCGACATCGGCGGATAGTTCCGTCCCATCACCTCGCGGTACGCGACTCCTATTTCGCTTCTCGCGGACAGGTACGCGTCGCGGTCGGTGATGAACCACGTGAGGCGCACGAGGTGCCGAGGGTCCGCTCCGGCTTCCGCCAACAGCGTTACGACGTTCGCGAGTGCCTGGCGCACCTGAAGCACAAAGTCGTCGGTGTCGAACACCGCCGTGGCGGGGTTCCAGCCGATCTGTCCCGCGAGGAAGACCATGGCTCCACGTGCGGCCACGCCGTTCGAGTAGCCGTTCGGCGACGGCCAGCCGTCTGGTTCGAGCGCGCGCTGCATCATAGCGCTGCCTCGCGCAACCGGAAACGTTGCAGCTTGCCGGTGGTCGTGCGCGGGAGTTGCGACACGATGTCGACGGCGCGCGGATACTTGTATGGTGCGATGCGTGCTTTCACAAAATCCTGTAGTTCCTTGATGAAAGTGGCGCCCGGCTCATGGCCGGCGCGGAGTACGACGAATGCTTTCACGAGTTGCCCTCGCTCAACATCGGGTACGCCAATGACGGCGCATTCGAGCACGGCAGGATGTTCGAGGAGCACGTTCTCGACCTCGGGGCCGGCGATGTTGTATCCGGACGAGATGATGATGTCATCGGTGCGCGCCTGGTACCAGTAGTAGCCATCGGCGTCGCGGAGATACGAGTCGCCCGTGAGGTTCCATCCCTTCTGCACGTACTCCCGCTGCCGTTCGATGTTCGCGAGATAGCGACATCCGGTTGGGCCGCGCACGGCGAGCCGACCAACCGTTCCGTCAGGTAGCGGACTGCCATCTTCATCCACGATACGTGCTTCGTAGCCTGGCACAACGCGGCCGGTGGCGCCGGGTCGTATGTCGTCGCCGGATGCGCTGATGAAGATGTGGAGCATCTCGGTGGCGCCGATGCCGTCGATGATCGCAATGCCTGTGGCACTCCGCCAGGCTTCGAAGACGCTGAGCGGCAGCGTCTCACCGGCGGACACGCATTTCTGCAAACTCGAGACGTCGTGGTCGCCGAGCATGCCGCACATCGCGCGATATGCCGTGGGCGCTGTAAAGCAGATGGTCGGCCGAAATTCCGCGATCGCCTTGACGAGATGCGGAGGCGTGGCTTGCTCGAGCAACAGCGCGCACGCGCCAACGCGTAACGGAAACAGAAGCAGTCCGCCGAGTGCGTAGGTGAAGGCGAGTGGGGGGGAGCCGCAGAAGAGGTCGTCGGGCGACGGCTTGAGGATGTAACGCGGGAAGCAATCGGTAATCGCCAGAATGTCGCGGTGCGAGTGCATGGTTCCCTTGCCTTGCCCCGTGGTGCCCGAGGTAAAGGCGACGATGGCGATGTCGTCGGCTGCGGTGTCGCAGGCGTCGAAGGTGTCGGGCTTGCCGCGCATGAGCGTGTTGAGGTCAACACGGTGGTGAGGGTGCAGATCCTTCGACTCGCTTCGCTCGCTCAGGATGACAACTTTGTCGCTTCGCTCGCTTAGGATGACAGCTTTGTCGCTTCGCTCGCTCTGCCCTGCCTGATTCTCGATTTGCTCGCGCTGCCCTACCTGATCCTCGATTTGCTCGCTCTGCCCAACCGGATTCTCGATTCGCTCGCGCTGTTCAACTGAAAAGCGTACCACTGGCACATCGAGCGCAGACTCGCAGTCCTCGGCAACGCGCGCGTCCGTAAGCGCTAGCGTCACGCTTGCCTTTTGCGCGATGGACTGCAGCTCCCGCTCGCGCAGCAGCGCCATCGTGCACACGACCACGCCGCCGGCTTTGAGCACGCCGAACCAGCAGGCCGCCAGCATCGGCGTGTTCGCGCCGCGAAGCAGCACGCGATTGCCGGGCGCGATACCGAGATCTTCAACGAGCACGCGCGCAATCCTGTTCGCGTTCGCGTTGAGTTCCTCGTACGTCCACACGCCGCCTGGAAAGCGAATCGCCGGACGGGCGCCGTTGCCAGCGTCGATCATCACATCGAGAAGCGCCGACGCGCAGTTTACGCGCGGCGGGTAGTCAAGCTCCGGAATGCCATCCCAGATGCGGTCGGGCTGGCTGTCTGCTGGCGGCAAATGCTCCGCGCAGAATGTGTCGACGTGCCCCGAGCGTTCGAGGTGCTCAGGCACGCGCTTCACCTAACCGGGCATGCGCCGCGAGCACCTGTCCCGCGATCACGAGCAGCTGCACTTCCGTGGTACCCTCGTAGATGCGCAGCGCGCGAATCTCGCGATACAGGCGTTCGACGGGGTGTCCCGAGACCACGCCGCGACCGCCGAGGAGCTGCACTGCGTCGTCGATGACGCGCTGCGCCGATTCGGTGGCGAACATCTTCGCCATCGCCGCCTCGCGCGTGACACGCTCCGCCCCGTTATCGCGCGTCCATGCAGCGCGATACACCAGCAGCGCGCTCGCGTCGATTTCCGTCGCCATCGTGGCGATCTTCGCTTGCGTCAGTTGAAAGTCCTGGAGCAGTTGACCGAACATCGGGCGCGTCGCGACGTGCGCGAGCGTTTCATCGAGCGCTCGGCGCGCCATTCCAAGTGCGGCCGCACCAACGGTGGAGCGGAAGACGTCGAGTGTGCCGAGTGCGACGCGGAGTCCTTTTCCGGGCTCGCCGACGGTGCGCGTTGCGGGAACTCGACAGTCTGTAAAGCGAATGGTCGCGAGCGGGTGCGGAGCGATTGTAGCAATTCGCTCCGTCACGGCGAATCCATGATCGCTCGGCTCCACGACCAGCGCGATGAACTCGCGCTCTGCGTCGCCAAGGCGACAGAACACGACATACTGATCCGCGATGCCGCCGTTCGAAATCCACGTTTTCTCGCCGTCGATCACGTACTCATCGCCATCGCGGCGCGCGGTCGTACGCATGGCGGCGATATCGGATCCTGCGTCGGTTTCCGAGATGGCAAATGCAGCGATCGCCTCGCCTCGTGCGACGCGCGGGAGGTACTTCGCCTTGAGCTCCGGCGATCCGTACAGGGTGATGGGCCCGATGCCCAGTCCCTGCATGGCGAAGGAAAAGTCGGCGAGGCCGGAGACGCGGGAGAGCGTTTCGCGCGCGAT
>JBDTXZ010000107.1:0-8058 GCA_040005935.1 bacterium
TCGGCCATGATTGGCCTACTTTTCCTCGAGTCTTACAGTCTTGCCTGTCGACGCGGACCGGCGAGCCGCATCGAGAATGCGAACGACCGTGAGGTTGTTCGCTAACGACGACGGATCGGATTCGGACGGACGGTAACTCCCACGCACGACGGCAGCGAGGAACTGAAACTCATTCTCCGCGGGCGGCGTGCGAAGCGCAGGAGTTATCGCCTCCTCCGGCATCTCCCCGCTTCGGCGAAGGCGCACTGACGTCGCATTCGGTGCGATCAGGTATCCGGTTGCGCCGTACACCTCGATGTCCTTCCGCCCCACCGGCCAGTTCCACGACGCCTGGATGATCGCCTGCGTGCGCGGATACGTGAGGACGATCGTCGCCTCGTCGTCCACCTTCGGATAGATGCTCGGCTTCATCTGCTGCGTCACTGCGGTGACCGTGAGCGGCGACCGACCATTCATCAGCCACGTGACGAGGTTTGCGCCGTAGCATCCAAAGTCGATCAGTGCACCACCACCGTTCCTGGCCGGATCCGTGAGCCACTCGAAAAATTCATTCGAGACGCCAATCTCCTTCGGCCCCTGATGGCCATCGTGAACGACGAGCTTCCGTAGCGCACCGATCACCGAGTCGCCTTCAGTGAGTTTGCGTGCGGCCAGCATGCTCGGGTACCAGGTCGTTTCGTAGTTGGTGAGCACCTGGATCTTGTAGCGCTTCGCGAGTGACTCGATCCTCCGCGCGTGTTCATTGCTCACGGCAAGCGGCTTCTCGACCATCACGTGGATGCCGCGAGGTGCCGCAGCTTGCACTACTTCGAGATGCTCGTAGATCGAGCCGAAGGCGACGACGGCATCGGGCTTCACTGCGTCCAACATCTTCTTCATGTCCGAGTAGACGATTCCTCGGCTAAACCCGAACTTCTGCGCAACGCGGTCCACGAGTGCCGCATTCGGCTCGTAGACAGCGACGATCTCGACGTCAGGATGTGATACTGACCACACTCGCCCCACGTGGTCGTGCGTCAATCGCGCGACAGCGACGCGAATGGGAGCGGGTACTCGCGCGGCAGGCTGCTGCGCGCGCGCGAGCTGCACTCCAATGCAGGTGCAAACCAGCACCGCAGCGACGCGAGCGAACGCGTACCAGTTCGCTCGTGACGCCCCTCCGCGTATATTCGCCATTGACGGTCTCCGTGTTCTGGATAGCGCGCCAATCTCTACCAGTCACCATGGCGCTGTCAACGCGTGCCCGGTTGCGCACCAAAGCCATACTTGACCGCCAGGATCAGGCTGCGGCCGTAATACTCGCGTTGAGCGCTGAACTGTGCGTCGCTGTTGCCATTGAAGAAACCGAACACGGCGTTGTTGAGGTTGAGTCCCTGAAGCTGGAGTGAGACGTCGGTGTTGACGTTTACCGTGACCGACGCATCCAGCTGCGAGTGCGCGAGGAACCACTGATCGCCACTCGGCGTCGCCGACCCGTCACCGTACGACGTGATGTTCGCGCCCTGGTACTGCCAGGCCGCTCGCACCCCAATGAGCGGCGAATCGTACGTCAACGCGAAATTTCCTAAGCTCTTGGCTTGCCGCGGCAGTGGCGCATTGCGGATGACGGGACGGCCGAGGGTTGCTGCGCTCTTCGCAGTGTCCGTTGGTACAGCCGCGCGCGAATCCACTTGCGTCCAGTTGACGTCGAATCCCAGACCGGACCAGCCGGCCGGCAGGAAGTCGAGCCGACGCGCGAAATCGAACTCCGCGCCAACGAGGTGCGCGTCTCCGCCATTGAACGGCGCCGTCGCGAGATATCCGTTGAACTCCGTGGCCGGACCGTTGTAGACGAGTTGGCGCTTGTAGATGAAGTCGGTGATCTGCTTGTAGAACACACCCGCCGACAAAACGCCTGTCGAGCCGAAGTAGTGTTCGCCGAGTAGGTCGGCATTCCACGCGTGCTGCGGCTTCAGGTCTGGGTTGCCGACGCTGAGGTTGTTGAATCGGAGGGCGCAGGACGCGCAGACCGTCCCGGACACGTGCGGCGCAAGATCAGAATAGTTTGCGCGCGCGATCCCCTTCGTCACCGCGACACGCACGTTGGTGGACGCATCGGTCGCGTATCGTAGCTGCACATCGGGAAGAGATCCATGTAGTTCTGGGTTCCATCAACGCGATGCACGGTCTGCGGACCTGTTGCCTTGCCACTCGCATCCGCTGGCGTGGATGCGACGTTGCCGCTGAAGTTCACGTCCGTGTGTTCGGCGCGCAGCCCGACGTTGACGCGGAGCGCACCCGCGTCCACCGTGTGCATCGCAAACAGCGCGGCGACCTTCTCGCCACCGTTGAAGTTGCTCAGCGAGTCGGAGATTGGTTTCGTTGTCTCCTTCCACAGCGAGGGATTTGCCGCCTCGTACGCGCGAAGCGCATCGTGGTTCGCTTGCGGACCGATCGCGAATCCACTGGCGAGCTGCTGAAAGAAATCAGGATCGCTGAAGGTGCCGAGCACCTGCGTGAGGTTGATGCCACCTGCCTTGGTAAAGCTGCGATTGAGGTTGACGTTGTCACGACTCTCGTCGCGATACTTTCCGCCAATTTTGAGTTGCGCGTCGCTACCGTTGAGTTGATAGCGCATGAGTCCTTCGAGCTGTCCGCCGACTTCATCGCCACGCGTCTTGCCAGCACCAATCGACGCGGAATTGAATGTGTAATTCGACGGTAACAGCGCGGCCGCCTGATCGGCGGCGGAGAGATAGCTGAACGTTGGAAAATCGTGATTCGTCCCGTCGTAGCGATAGTTCAGGCCACTGTACCTGAACGCGCTCGAGTTGGCGTCTGCCGACGACGACCGCGTGCCCGAGTAGTTGGCAGCGTAGTTGATCTCCACGCCACCGAACATCCGCTTGCCGCCGCCAGTGAGGCTGAAGAGCCCTTCCGTTGGCGTGCGATTGGATGTGTTGCGCGTAAGATCTGCCCCCGTCCCGATTCCCGTTGCACCAGACGACGCCTGCGCCGAATCGCCTCCGGCCGCGATGTCATACTTGTACACGACGCCGAAGTTCTGGAACCGCGACCACGCGCCGCGGAGGTACATCGTCGACCCATCGTCGAAGCGATAGTCCAGCGCGCCATTCGCGCCCAGGCGTGTGCGGTCGTACAGATAGTCACGCTGATCCCATTCCACTGGGATCGGCGTACCAGCGGCGTTCGTATCCCACGCCAACTCGATGTCGTTGATGCCGCGATTGTTGTGATCGTACGTGCCGCCGAACAGCAGTCCGAGCTTGCGCTGCTCGCCAAAGCGACCGCCCCACATCGCGCTGCCCTGCCCTTGCTGGCGACCCTCGAGTGTCGATTGCCCCACCTGGCCGGCGACGTAACCGCGTGGTGCGCCTTCCGGCGTCTTCGTCACGAGATTCACCGATCCGCCAATCGCATCCGCATCCTGGTCGGCGGTGAGCGTCTTGGACACTTCGATCGCCGCGAGAATATCCGTCGGCACGTCGTCGAGCTTGGCGACGCGACTGCCCGACTGTGTACCAGGGATATGCACGCCGTTGACCGTGACGTTGGACAGTCGCGGCTCGGTACCTCGAATCTGTATGAACTTCCCTTCCCCCTCGTCGCGCTCCGTCGAGATGCCAGGAATCCGCGCGGCCGCCTCGGCAGCATTGGCATTGGGCAACGCCCGAATAACGTCGCCGGACAACACGCTGACGATGTTGTCGGCGTTGCGCTGTTTCGCGAGCGCTTGTTCCGTCGTTTCATTGAGCCGGGGCGACGCGCTGATGATGATGCGCTCGAGCCCCTGCACCGCAGCACGGAGTTGCACGTCGTGCTCAATCGTTTCGTTCGCGCGGAGCGTAACGCGAAAGGAGTCCGTCGCGAAGCCGAGTCGCTTCACCGATACCGTGTACGCCCCGGCGGGTAGGCGTGAGATAACGTACGCCCCGCCGCTGCCCGAGTACGTCGCGAGACGCGCGCCACTCGGCAATAGAATCGCCGACGCGATGCCGACACCAAGCGAGTCCGTCACTCGGCCGCGAATGGCGCCTTCACCGCGCTGCGCCAACACCTGAATCGCGGTGGCCGCCAGCAGCAGCGCTGCGCCCGCGAGCGTGGCTAGGGCTTTCGCGACAAATGCTACATTGATCGAGTGACGGCTGGTGCGATTCCGAACTGCTGGATGGAACCCACGCGCTGCGATTCCCGATGTCATGACCGTATGCCTCGTCAGAGATGTCGATGTGTTGCCCTGTCGACAATTCTCGCCGAGGCGGTAACGAGGTCACTATCGCGCGGCCACGAAGGTGTAACGTGCAGATGTTTCGTCAGCGGCGTGTATAACGCGTGCTGAGTACGCCATCATTCCGGCCGATGGTTAAAACCGCGTGCGTCGCGGGGAATCCTCGCCGGACTTGCTATTCGAGCGGCAGCGTCAGCGTGAAGGTGCTGCCGACTCCGACCTCGCTAGCGACAACCAGGTCGCCACCCATGCCACGGGCGAGGTCGCGGCTGATCGCGAGGCCGAGTCCAACGCCTTCCTGTGTGCGGGTGAGGCGCGCATCCACCTGGACGAACGGCTCGAACACGCGCATCAGCTGATCCGCGGCGATGCCGCGGCCGCTGTCACTCACGGTGACGCGCACCTCTCCGGCCTCGCTCGCACTGGCGAGCTCGATGTGCCCCCCGGGCTCCGTGAACTTGATGGCGTTGGTCAGCAGGTTCAGCACGATCTGCTGGAGCTTTTCCGCGTCGGCGCGGACGACAAGTGACGTGTCGCCCTGGGAATACACGAGGGTATGCCGCTTGCCGCGGATCTGTGGGGCGACGAGCGCCTCGCATGTCGCGAGTACCTCATCGAGCAGCACGTCCGCGACGTCGTAACGCACGGCACCAGCCTCCACCCGGCTGTAGTTGAGCACACCGTTCACGAGGCCGAGCAGGTGGCGCTGGCTCTTCATGATGCGCTCGAGATCCTTGCGCTGCTCGTCCGTCACCGGACCGCGAATGCCCATCTCGATGAGCTCCGCGTAGCCACCGATGGCGTTCAGCGGCGTGCGGAGTTCGTGCGACATGACGGCAAGAAATTCGCTCTTGGCCCGATTCGCGTGCTCCGCTGCCTCGCGCGCCTGATGCTCGGCCTCGAACAGCCTGGCACGCTCGAGGGCCTGCCCGCAGAGCTGAGCAAGCGTGAGGGCCGCGGCTTGATAGTCGGCATCAAATGCATGAGGCGAGGTGAAGGCCGCGCCGAGCACGCCCTGCGCCCGCTCGTTGAGGAACAGCGGCAGGACGACGTTGGCGTGGTGGCCGGTAGCTTCCAGCATGTCTACGAGGGCCGGGTAGCGCGCGACCCAGTCTTCGCGCGACTCGATGAAGAGCGGTACGCCGGTGCGCGCAACGTCGGCCAGCGGAACCGGTTCGCTCAACGGAAAGTGCTGCCATGCGTCGCGGATCTCCTCGGGCATGCCGCTAGCCCTGATGAGCTCGAGCTGCATACCATCCGGCGACACGCGAGCGATGACAACGCCCACCGCGCCGAGGACGTCCGTGGTGTGTGCGACGATTGCGGCGGCGACGTCGTCGGTGGACACCGCGCTCGAGAGCGCCGCGGTCAGCGCCTGGATGCCAGCGGTGCGCTTGCGCGTCTCGTGCTCCACCCTGGCGATGACTTCGCGATCACTGTCATCGCGGACCGTGAGCACGGAACCAATCTGTACACCCTGTGCATCCACGATCGGGCGGGCGCCACCGACAGCAAGGACCACGGAGCCATCCGGACGGCGGATGCGCCAGCGCTCGTCGACGACCACCTCGCCACGCACCACGGCCCGTGCCAACGGAAGCTCGCCGGTGGGATACGGCGTGCCGTCTTCGGTGAGTAGATGGTATTCGTCCGAATACCGATCCACGGTGACGTCGCGCTTTTCCACGCCGTGCATGCGGACAGCGGCCGCATTGATGAAAATGATGCTGCCCTTGGCGTCGGTGACGATGACGCCCTCGTCCAGCTGCGCAAGCGCGGCGACGAGCACAGTCATGGTGCCGGCATCGTCATGCATGGGTGCGGCCCCGCAGGGATATGGCCGCACCATCGATCACGAATGTCCGAATCGGATACAACATGGCGTAGCGTACCTCGTGACCCGTGGCCTGTCCACTCCGGCAGCACACGGTGCGGGGCGCAAACCAGCGCTGGGCGGGCGACAGGTCGATCGTCACCGGGGAAGTGGCGGAGGTCTCCGGAGGGGTGTATGGCAATACTTCCAGACAGCGGGTTGGAGCACCCTTCGCGCCAGCATTTCTGCTCGTTCAACGGCGATCGCCGCGGTAGGTCGGTGTCCGCGACGACCGTCAGTAGCTCGACCCGCCGCCACCGCCGCTTGTGGAGCCCGATCCGCCAAAGGACCCTCCGCCCCCGCCTCCGCCGCCATCGCCACTCGTGCCGCCGCCGCTGCTCGCCGCAACCGGCTGGACGATTTGCGGCAGCGTGACGCGCTGTGCCCATGACGCGCCGCAGGCCTTGCAGGTGAACGCATCCTCCGCGATCCCCGAGGTCATCGTCGTCGGGTGCACGAGCACGCTGCGCTCGTGCGACGCGGCGCGACGGTTGCACGACCGGCATTCCGAGTACCGGCTGAACCACGCGCGGTAGGGAAGCACGGTCGTCTCGCCGCAGTCACAGCTCCACACGTCGTAGTCCACGCTGCCGAGCTGCTCCTCCACAGCTTGCCCATGGTCGAGCGCAGCGTTGTCAGCGTCCTCGTCGAGACGACGCATCGCGCGGCCACAGCGCGGGCACGTCCTGCGCCGATACCGTCTCCACCGCAGCAGAAACGCGAGCAGTGCCGCGGCGAGGCCGGATCCGCCAAGGACCCATGGCAGCGCGTCACGGGACTCTGGCGGAGGCGGGAACATGACCAATTGCTGCGGAGTGCCACCCACCTCGGCCGCCGCGTCCTCGAGCCCGGCGTCGCCGCGCAGCCGCGCCTCCACGGCAGACAACCCGGCCTCCACCGCCTCGGCATACGCCTTCGCGCGCAAGTGCGGGATGATGGAATCGCGGCAAATCGCCGCCGCCGTAGCGTCCGTGATGATGCCCTCGGCGCCGGTGCCCGTCTCGATCCAGCACTCGCCGCGATGGTTCGGGGCCAGCTCCTTCGGCACGATGAGGATCAGGACGCCGACGTCGCGACGCGCGGAGCCGATGGCGGCGACGCTGCCCACCTTCCACGTGCGATAGATCTCGACCGCCACCTGGACGGGCGCGTAATCGCCGATCGACGGCAGGATCGCGACGGCAATGTCACCGTATCCAGCGCGCTGCACGTCGACGATATGTGCGTCGAGTGCGGCGTGCGCGTCGGCCGCAAGCAACCCGCGCGGGTCGGAGACGAACGACGACGGCGTCGGCGCGGGCGGCACGAACTTCGTGATCGCACCGCCTACCGGAGTCCGTTGTGGCAGTGCGAGCAGCAGCAGCATGGCGAGCCGAGTACGCATCGCCGACAATCTAAGAGTGGCGCGCACTCTGTACATGCATGGACTGTCATCCCGCAGGAGCGAAGCGAGTGTCGGGATCTACTATCATTGCTCTGTGGCATTCGTCGAGCGCGTGGACAGAAGATCCCGACACGCGCTCGCTGCGCTCGCGCTTGCGGGATGACAGTCATTCGCACCCTAACTGAACAGCATTGGTCGTAGGGCATGATACGCGGCCGGTTGCCGCGAGAACGCCGCTACTTTCATCTATGCGCATTCAGAACGGCATCCCGCTCTACTCCGCCAAGGATCTGCTCACGTTCCTCGGCTGCACGCACAGCACAGCGCTCGACCTTCAACTGGCCGGCGGCGCAATTGCCGCTGACGACGACGAGGACGATCCATACCTCGAGCTCCTGAAGCAGAAAGGCAATGCGCACGAGGCGCTGTACCTCGAGCACCTCATCGGTGAGGGTCGCTCCGTGCGCGAGATCGCGCGCGTTGCTTCGTTGGACGAGATGGCCGAGTTTACGCGCGCAGCCATGCGCGAAGGCGTGGACGTCATCTATCAAGGCGCCCTCGTCGAGCTGCCGT
>JBDTXZ010000108.1:0-8039 GCA_040005935.1 bacterium
CATGAAGGGCGTCGTTACAGTGAAGTAGCTCTTTCGGCGCGGAAACCGTTGCACAATGGGGCGGATGCGAAGAGCATCCGCCCCATTGTGCACCTGAAAGCCTCCCTCGCCTGCTGATCTGGGGTGCGAAACGGTTGCAGCGCCCGTTGGTGTGCGACGTGCATAATCATCTACACATTTTCATTTCCTGGTGGGCAAAACACGCCAACCAGTTCGCGCACATGTGCATGTAGTGCGCATCAGATTCACACTTCACCGGGTGGATTGCGTTGCGAGATGAGGCGACGAAGGCCAACGTTTCCATATGAGCACGCGCCGCCGCTCTACTCGGCGTCGTCAGCCGCTGCCCGCGCACAATCCTGCTGCCTGGATTGGAGCGCGCGCCAGGAACACCCTGCGTCGTCCTGTTTTCATCAGCACGGTGAGTGCGCTGACATTCGCCGTTTCCCTGTTGGCACTTGTCGTTGTCCCACAGCAGGCGCGAAAGGCGGCGGTGGCAATGCGTCCAGCAGCAGCACTGCGTCCCGACACAGAACCAACGGTGTCGGCACTACGCGAAGCTGATCGGCAAGCCAGTGCTGCCGACTCAGCGCTCATGGCTTCACGCAACGAACTCGCTCAACTTGTGGCGACGACTGCCGCCGCCGTTTCTGACACGACGAGCGGCGCTGCCAAGTTCGGTACCGACGCTAACGGCCGGCGAACGCTGCTCACGGAACAAGTGGCGCTACTGGGGCGGCTCATCTTGCGATCCGAAAACGCTCCCCTGCTCGGTTCCTATCGTGCGCTCGCGCAGGCTGGCCCCATGCAGGGTGACCCGCGAGTGAAAGCGATGCTCGATTCGCTCGTGGAAATAGAGCGCGAGCGTGACAGCTATAGCGCCGTAGGCGGCGTCGATCCCGTGTTCGTTGCCCTTTCCGCACGGGCGAACGAACTGGGACGGAACATCGGAGCCCTCGCCGACGCTCGGCGAACAGCTCTCAGGAGAGAGCTCAGCGCTCTCGCACCGCTACCGTTGGTACCGGCGACGGGAACGGCGTCTCGCCCGCTTCCTGATACGCTTGCGCGCGCCAGCGAGCGAGATGCGGCACGCAGTGCTCTGTCAGGCGTGGCGAACCGACTCGCTCACGAGCGTGCGGAGCTAGTCGGGCTCGACGCGCGCGAGGCGCGAGCCAGTGAGCTGGCGAATGTCGGCGCCTCTCCGTCGGCGATGCTTGCCGCCGCATTGGTGTTCGCCGCCGTGCTTGGTTTTGGGGTTGTACTCTTTGATGAGGTTCGCCATCCGCGCGTAGCAGATAGCTATGAGGCGGAACGAGCGACGGGTGTTCGAGTGGTTGGCGAGATCCGTCGTGTTCCGCCATCGCCTGAGCATGGGCGGCGCGTGGCGGATCGGTCGGCACCGACCTATCTCGACCCCGGTAGCGACGGCCACCAGCTCATCTACCTGACGATTGCCACGGCGGGCGTGAACATGGTGATGCTCACCGTCACAGGCGACAGCATCGCAATTTCATCGGTAGTGGCAATCAACTTCGCGGCGATTGCCGCCGATGAAGCACGCGAAACCCTGCTCATCGACACAGACGGATCGACCTCGACAGTTACAGCTGCACTCCGAATTCGTTCGAGCGGAGGCCTCGCAGCGGTCGCAAAGGGACAAGCGGATTGGCAGCGTGTGATACGGAACTCGCATCTGGGTCGCGATCGCACTATCGACGTTGTTCCGAGCGGCGAAGACGCGCTGCCGGCAGAGGAGATCGTTGAGGTGCTGCGGCGTGACGGTGGCATGCTCCCGAAGCAGTACGATGCAATCGTCGTGGTGAGCGCGCTCGACCAGGTGCTGGCTGGCGTAGCGGCGGCGCTTCCTGTGCCTGATGTGCTCTACTGCGTACGCGTGGGGCAGACGTCAATCGCGGAACTCAAGAAGTCGATTGATGCGATTGAGCTTTCTGGTGCCCACACGCGTGGCATAGTGATGTGGAATGCCCCTGAACCAATAATCGCGCATCTCAGGCCGCTCGAAGACATGGAGTTGGAGACGGAGGATGAGGCCGAAAGAGTATCGTAGTCGCGTGGAATGGAAGGTGTTTCGCGAGAGCCATTGCATCACATACGGGCCGTTGTCGCGCCACTATGGGAACACATCTATCTATCCGTTCGCCCTATAAAATTTTCGGTGGGATGGAGAATTGAGGAATGCGTTCACCTTTCGCTGAATATTCGATGAGCGCAGCAAGTCGACGTGCACGCGTTTCTGCCAGTTTGGCGCTCGACACGTAATGGGCTACAAGGCGTCGATAGCCAGCCGGCTGAGCCTGAAAAAAGCTCCACGCCCTCGCGGCCTGTTTGAATTGCTGCTCCGCGGCCGCATCGAACGCGGCCGCTTTCCTCTCAAAGGAATAGATGCCGGAGCGCGCTTCGTCACGTACAGCCCATGCGGCCAAGCCGGCGGGCGACATCCTTCCTTGTTCGATCAATACCTTGACCTTCGCGATGTTGACGTCGCTCCAGATGCTCCGCGGTTTGCGCGGTGTGAAGCGAATTGTGTAGCTCGACCTGTCGATCGATTTCCGCACGCCGTCGATCCAACCGAAGCTCAGCGCTTCGTCAACAGATTCCGGCCACGTCATGCTCGGCTTGCCTGAGCCGCGCTTATAGAAGCCGACGAGCAACTCGGTTGCCGCTGTGTGATTCTTCTGAAGCCAGGCGCGGAAGTCTTCTGGCTTCTTGAAAAAGCGGGGAGATGTCATCTGCAGATGATGTCGACTACTCTTCGCCGATGCCATACATGTGGGCCGACACGCTCGAGGCGGCCGAACGGGCGCATTTGCTTCGTGTCCTTGTGTGGGCAGCCGCCAGCGTGCTGGCCGGTACTGCCTTGCTTGCCTGGCTCCGTGTGAGCGCGCGTCGTTCGTTATTGCTCACGCACTTCGCCATCCAGGCGACCGCGTGGGGCTTTGTCGATGCACTCTGCGCAGCTGCGCTCCTTCCACAGATTGCCCCGCGCGACATCACGTCAGCGACGCGCCTGGACCGGATTCTGTGGCTCAACATCGGGCTCGACACCGGATTCGTGTTCACTGGCCTAGCGCTGGCCTTGGTGGGTTGGCGAATGGGTCGGCGATTGGGTCTTCTTGGTGCGGGCATCGGTGTTGTCGTCCAAGGTGCGGCGCTGGTCCTGCTCGACCTCGTGCTTGCAGCGCAAATTTCGCGATGATTGATGGCTGAAGAAACGCTCGATCTCCGCGCGGTACCAAAGGGCGAGGCGTATCGGCAGCTCGACGAGCAGCTGCATGCCGTCTTACACGGCATTCATGATCCGATCGCCGCGATGGCGACGATGTCCGCGCTGATCCACAACGCGTTCGGTTATCTGTGGACGGGATTCTATCGTGTGGTCGAGCCGGGTTCACTCCTTCGCGTCGGACCATACCAAGGAACGCTCGGGTGTCTCGAGATTTCGTTTGGCCGAGGCGTATGTGGCACTGCGGCTGCCGAGGAGCGTACTGTAATCGTCGCCGACGTCAACGACTTCCCGGGACATATCACCTGCGATGCACGCTCACGGTCCGAGATCGTGGTTCCGGTCATGGACGCCAACGGTACCTTGATCGCCGTGCTCGATATCGATGCAAGCACGCCAGGCGCGTTCGATGGAGAGGATCAGCGCGGGCTCGAATCTCTCGCGGGTTGGTTCGCTAAAGCGGCCACATGATGACGTAGGGGTTTTCCGTATGGTGCAGTGCGTGGGTGCGTGCTGTATGTTTCGCTCCCCGCTTCAAGCGCGATGAGCGCTTTCTGCTGTCTCGTGTGAGGGTAATGACGATCCGCGGCTACTCCGATCGTATCAACCACGCGTTTGCCTTTGCCGCAAAGCACCACGACCGGCAAGTTCGGAAGGGGACGCGTCTTCCGTACCTGACGCACCCTGCAAACGTGGCCGTGATCCTGAGCATGTACGGCCAGGACGAACACACGGTCGTATCTGGGATCCTGCACGACGTGATCGAGGATTGTGTGCGCGACGGGTACACGCGCGACATGCTCGAACAACGAATCGGTGACAAGTTTGGGCCAGACGTCCTCGAGACGATCCTCGCTGTCACCTATCGGCTTGTGGACGAAGAAGGAATTGAATTGTCCAGCGAGGAGCGCAAGGACGACTATCTGGCGCGTCTTGCCGCTGCATCGGCGCGCGCGCGCTGGGTCTGTGCGGCAGACAAAGTCCACAACTGCAGCTCGATCCTCGCGGATCTCGATCGCACACTCGATCCGGACACCGTATGGTCGCGGTTCAATGTCGGACGCATTGGCACTGTGCGCTGGTATCGCCGAGTCTACGAGCGATTGCGAGAAGTTGGGTTTTCCGCGCCCATCATGGACGAGTTGCGTGAGGTAACGGAGCAGCTCGAGCACAAGGGGAAATAACGTGCGCTAGACGCCGGCCATCTCGTCTGCCGGATACGTGCGCGCCACGTAATCTTCGAGAATCACGAGGAACTCCTGCACAATGCGGTCGCCCTTGAGCGTCGTGAGAAGTTTTCCGTCCATGTAGACAGGCGCTTTCGGCTCCTCGAACGTACCTGGTAGCGAGATGCCGAGGTTGGCGTGTTTCGATTCACCAGGCCCGTTTACCACACAGCCCATCACTGCCACATTCATTGTCTCGACGCCGGGGCGAGTGGTCTTCCACACCGCCATCTGCTCGCGCAGGTACGTCTGGATGTCTTCAGCCATGTGCTGAAAGAACGTCGACGTCGTCCGTCCACACCCCGGGCACGCAGTGACTTGTGGCGCGAAGCTCCGGAGGCCGAGCGACTGAAGAATCTGTTGCGCGACGAGCACTTCTTCGGTGCGATCGCCATTGGGTTTGGGCGTAAGCGAAACGCGAATGGTATCGCCAATTCCCTGCGCCAGCAGGATGGACAATGCGGCCGCGCTGGCCACCTGCCCTTTCATTCCCATCCCTGCTTCGGTGAGCCCGAGATGAAGTGGAAAATCGCACCGGGCCGCGAGCCGTCCGTACACTTCGACGAGATCCGGCACATGCGAGACCTTGGCGGAGATCAGAATATGATCGTGGCCGAGGCCGACCTCTTCCGCCATTTCAGCAGAGCGTAGTGCAGAGGCAAGCATGGCCTCCATGTAGACGTCTTTCGCTGTACGAGGTGAACCCGCAGCAGCATTCTGGTCCATCATCTCGGTGAGGAGATCCTGATCGAGCGAGCCCCAGTTCACACCGATGCGCACCGGCTTGTCATGATCGACAGCAATCTGGACAATGGTGCGAAAGTGTTCGTCACGACGCTTGCCGCCGACGTTGCCAGGGTTGATGCGATACTTGGCGAGCGCGCGTGCGCAGCCCGGATACTTGGCGAGCAGGAGGTGCCCGTTGTAGTGAAAGTCGCCAACGATGGGGACGGAAACACCGATGTCGGCGAGCCGACTGACGATGTCCGGCACAGCCGCCGCAGCCTCGTCATTATTCACCGTGATGCGCACAAGCTGCGAGCCTGATGCGGCTAACGCCGCGACCTGAGCCGCTGTGCCGGCGGCATCTGCGGTATCGGTGTTCGTCATGGACTGCACGACAATTGGATGCGCCGACCCAAGGGGGACGGTGCCAACGTACGCGGTGACAGTCGAACGGCGGGGGGCGAATGACACGGTGTGGCCCGAAGAAAGGATTCGAAAGCTACTGTACTTCCCCTCGTGCGTGGAGCGCGGGCGCCCTAACTTTCGGGGGCACCATTCTTGGGTAGCTGGAAGAACACACGACGCCGAAGGAGGAGCTGAATGGAAGACGACCGAGAGCGCGATAAGGCGAGACCGGGTGACATTCGCGACGAAGCCGCTTCACCTGTGAAAACAGCCACGCCCACGCGCCGGCGACGCAAATGGGTGCTGATCGTCTTTGGTGTTGTCGTGGTGGTCCAGGCGATCCTCATGGCCGCATGGACCGCGATCGCCCTGAACTGGCACTACTCCGTTGGCAACCGTGCGGGGTTCATCCAGAAATTCTCGCAGAAAGGCTGGCTATGCAAAACATGGGAAGGGGAGTTGGCTCAGGTGAACCTTCCAGGTGCCTCGCAGGAGAAATTTCTCTTCACGGTGCGCGACGACAGCGTCGCCAAGGAAGTTACGCGCCTCATGGGGAACCGAGTCTCTATTGAGTATCAGGAGCACCGCGGTGTTCCTGGCAGTTGTTTTGGCGATACGGACTACTATGTCACCGGGGTGAAAGCACTCCAGTAAGGTTCGCGGTCTCGTGGGCAAATCCCTGTGGGCAGCAGAATGTGCCCCCACGCCGACTATTGACCACTCTTTTATGCCTTGCTACGTTTGCCGCGCTTCGTCTGGTAGGTCACGGGCGTTGCTTGATCGTTGCGGCGGGACAACGGTGAGCCCGCGGGGTCCGGGTATTGTCAGGGTACGGCGCGTTCCGCTCCCTGGACAATCAGTTCTGAAAGGAGTGGGACATGCATACGACCGGCAAGGTAAAGTGGTTCAACGATGCGAAGGGTTTCGGTTTTATCACCCCTGACAACGGCGAGAAGGATTGCTTCGTGCATTACAGCGCGATTGCTGGTGACGGATTCAAGTCGCTGGCCGAGGGCGATGCGGTGCAGTTCGACGTCGTGCAGGGCGCCAAGGGCCCCGCGGCGGAAAACGTTTCGAAGGCCTAGCGTTGCAACTGCTGTAAATGGCGGGGCGGGGCGTCCGATCGGACGCCTCGCCCCGCTTCACGTTCCCGTCATTTTTGGCGGGCGCCCGCGCTTTGGTACCGGTGCTGACTCGAGCGCTTCGGCAAGTCGTAGACGGAGCGCTCGTTCGAGCCCATCGCGATCATAGACCAATCTGAAGTGTCCGCTCTTGTGGACACCAGTGGTCCCGGAATCGAGCAAATCGCTTGAGATGCGAACGGCGTCAGCAACACCAAGTCCGAGACCGACGTGGAGCTGGCGGATGAGCGCAATCCGCACAAGTGCCACAAAGCCAATTTTCCTCGAGACCCCTCGGCGAGCAAATACGACGTCTGGAATGACGTGCTGCGAGAGGAGGTTGTCCGTCCACTTTACTGGCGCATCGATCGCAAGCGATGCAATGGCAACGTCATAGGAAGGCAGAAAATAGTCCTATTTTTATGATCATATTATCTAATACAGAAAGCTCCTTTAATATAAGCAATATTATACATCGTGCGTGTGGCGGAACATCGACGATGCGCACAATTGAGAACTACGGATACAGGGCTCCCATGGCATGAATATCGACAAGCGGGTCACGTACATTCATTAAGAGGAGCAGCTCATGACCCAACGACTTCTCGTCATCGCCATTACTGCAGCGCTTGCGGCCGTCCCAACGGCAGCGCGCGCACAGGTGTCCTTCCTTGTTGCTGGTGGCCTGAACGCACCAGTGGGGCGACTTGGCGACATCACAGACCTCGGATACAACGTGACCGCCGGCCTGAATTTCGGTGCACCCGTTGTTCCCATCGGTGTGCGCCTGGAAGGCGCCTACAACGGACTTGGTTACAAGGGTGGAGGTGGTGACATACGAATCATCAGCGGGACGGCGAACGCCGTGTTCAACCTCGGCACAACGAGAGAAGCTCCGTATCTCATCGGTGGTGTTGGCGCGTACAATCGTAGCTCGGGTTCCAGCGCCGTTGGCTACGGTGGTGGAAAAACCGCTATTGGCCTGAATGGAGGCGCCGGGCTGCGCTTTCCGTTAAACCGATTCACCACCTTTTTCGAAGCGCGATACCACGTGATGCTCGGCAACGCCGCAGACGGAACGAACTATCAGTTCATTCCGATCACATTTGGCATAGCGTTCTAGAGGCTGAAATAACTCGCGTTGGGCACTGCGTGAGCGAAGCCAGTTGAAGAATCGTTTGGCTCGGGCGACCGCCTCCTCAGCGCGCGCTGGCACTCACTCATGCCGGCGCTTTGCGCGCGTCGTTGGGGTAGCGCTCATGGGATCTTCCGGCCATTCGTGCTTGGGATAGCGACCGCGCAAATCCTTCCGCACAT
>JBDTXZ010000109.1:0-8029 GCA_040005935.1 bacterium
GCCAAAGTGGGCCAAAATGCCCGGTAATTCTGACGGCACCCCGGTAAAACTGTCGCATTGAAGCCGCAAGACGTGGCTCAATCGCGTCAAAGCGTGAGTGCAGGTGTGTCTACTTCGGAAAATCCAATTCGAATCGTGTACCGCGACCGGGCTCGCTTTCGACCTTCAGCTCGCATCCCATGCTGTGGGCGAGCGCCCTGGCAATCGGCAGTCCCAGACCCGCTCCCTCAAAGCGACGGCTGTTCGAGCCGTCCACCTGTGAAAATGGATCGAAGATCGTTGCCAACTGGTCGGGCGGAATCCCGATGCCGGTGTCTTCGATGATCACACTGCCCGGCGCTGTCCAACCGCTCCGGCGCGCGATCGTGATCACGACGCCACCCTTTGTCGTGAACTTGATGGCGTTTCCGATCAACTTGTCGAGGAGCTTGCCCAACTTCATCGGATCCGCGCGAACCAGGTCGTACGATTCCACGCGCAGTGCAATCTTGAGGCGCTTGCGGTCTGCGAGCTCACGCCATTTGCCGATCGACTCCTCGGCAATCACGATCACGTTTGAGTAAGGAGGAACAGGCATATCACTGGCAGCAGGGGAAACCGAAAGCGCGACAAGGTCCTCGACGAGGCCGAGCAGGCGCTCGCCGTTGGTGCGGATCGCCTCGAGCATCGCGATGTCTGCCGGACGCTGGTTGCCCGTGCGGTTTTCCTTCAGCACGCGAGAGAAACCGATGACCGAATTGAGTGGCGTGCGCAGCTCATGGCTCAAGCGCTCGACAATCGCGTGATGCTCGGTTGGCGTCGGTCTCGGCCCAACGTTCGGCGAGGCTTCGCGGGACACGGCGGGTTGCTCGCTGTGTAGGCGGAATGATGCGGTGCTCATTTCCTGGCCGGGTTGGAGTCTGGTGCAATCATCTGAACGGCTCGTCGGCGGGGCACCGAACGGAACGCAACCTGACGTGTGACAGCGGGCTTGACGGTCACTTCGATCTCCGCGGGCTCCCAGCGAGCGCCCGTGCGAGATTCGCTCATGACCTTGAGTACATAGGACCCACTGGCAACTTCGGTGAAGCGATACGCGCCCGTTGCATCGGTGGTGGCGTAGAGGGTGTCGCGCACGCCTATCAGGGCGAGCGACACGTCGTTCAGTGGACCTGCGTCGGCCAATGAATCCTGGGTGGTCTCGATGCCGGTGCGCGCGACAGCCATTTGTCGAACGCTTCCGATCACGAGTCCGGCGCGCTCGACGGCAAGCGCGAATGTGGTGGGTGTGCGGCGCGTGCTGTCCACGCGCACTGTCGGGTCGCCCGTGAACACGGATGTCTGCGAGGTCCGCTGCGCGAGGGACAGGCGATACTCTCCAGCGGGGAGTCCAGCGAATGCAACATTGCCTTCCGCATCCGTGATCGCGGCCTGTGGTCCCAGTCGCACGAGTGTTCCGGCGACACCAAGACCCGTCTCCTGATCCACGACACGGCCGCGAACTCGGCCAGCACTGCGCACGCGGCCAATCGGCATCTGGACCGGCATCGTGTATTCGATGAACGCGACTTCGCGTTCACGCGCATCGTACGCGTTGCCGGTGAGGCGCACGCGGAGGCTCACCGTGGATCCCGTCTTCAGCTGTTGCGAGATGCCCGCGTCGAGTTGCGAAAAGCGCTCGCCGCTGGACCGAAGCATCGTCTGGAAACCATTGAACGTCAGTGACGTGCCAGGCGCGACCTGCAAGCGTCCGTCGCCACCGATGGTGATGATGTTGTCGGAACCACGCGAGATGGACATACCCTTGCTCGCTTCGCCGTACAGGGACAGCGAGTTCAGTCCGAAGTTCGCGCTCGCTCCCAGTGAGAGCTCGTGATACTCGTGTTGCCCACCCAGCAGGCTCGTAGCAACACCGGCTCCTGCACTGCCCCACATGCGCGTGGTGCCGAAGATCTGCTCGCTGCGCGCGAGCAGGCCGCGCTGCGACTCGTCCGTGCGTGCCGTATAGGCGTTGCTTGTCCGGGTGAGACTCGAATACTGAAGGGTGAACTGTGACGTGTAGTCCATCCCCAACGTGGTCGAGCGCAAATACTGCGGCGCCATGATGCCCAGGACCATGCCATTCGACTGGTGCGATCCCATCGATGCGCTGAACCGAAGATCCTCCGTCGCCTTCGCCGACACGCTCGCATAATCATGCTCGGCGCCGCGGTAGACTCCGGCGAATTGATTGTCGGCCGCGATATGAGCAACGTCGTAGCGAACGCGATCGCCGCCGCTCACATGCGCTTCTCTCGCCGCGCCGCGGCCAAGTGGGCCAGTGCTTCCGGCCACTTCGGCTTCGATGTGGACGACGCTGATCGGATCCATCGTGACCCCGGAGCCGAGGACCTGACCCGACAGGATACCGCCGGTGCGCGACAATCCGCTCACAGTGAACTGCGGTCTGCCGATGATGTCGTCGGCGCGGGCGCTCAGGTACGCGCCGGCTTCCGTCGGGCCGTTTGGCTGCCGGCGAAAGCGCTGCGCGAATGCGCCAGCGCCCAACGCGCCATAACGAACGTCCAGTCCGCCGCCGAAGCCGGTCTGTCCGTTGCTCGAGAGCGACGAAATGCGGTACAGGCCATCGCCGGCGCGCGCGGTGAACTTCGACCCGCGCAGCTCCAGGTGGTACTCGTCCTGATCGCCGAACTGTGACGACGCGCCAGGTGAGCCGCGCAGGACGAATGACAACTGCTCGCTTCCGCCATCGCGGAGCGCGCCGCCGCCGACAAACTCGTATGGTGACACGCCGGCCGACCCGTTCGCGGCGCGCAAGCGAAGCTGCGATGCGACGCGATGGAATGGCTCGGAGGTGTTGGCTTCCTGCACGACGGTCACGCGAGAGGACGTCGTCGCGGTGACCGAGGTGTCAGACTTGTCTGCTGCAAAGAGCTCGACCACATCGTCCTGCGCCTCCGCACCCTTGGTGCGTGTGGCAACGCTGACAACGAGCGGCAACGATGCGCCAGCGCCAATCGACAGCTGCGACGCTTCGAGCGTCACCGTGCCGCCAAGGACGCTCTTCGCGTTCACGGCGACCGTGGTAGGAACGTTGCCGCGATTCTGGAGAAGGAAGACTGCGCGGTAGGTGTTGCCCGAGACCGAGTAGGTCGGGCGACTGGTAAGTGAAAGTTCCAAGGCGCGCACCACGCTCACGCTCACCGCGATCGAGTCGCGAATGATCTGGTGGCTCGCGCTGTCTTCTGCGGAAACCAGGATGGTGTAGCGGCCGGCGGGGGTGCGCGCCGGCAGGCGGACGCCAACGATCCAGCTGTCGGATTCGCCGGCAGCCAAGGCGAACGGCTGCGTGCCCATTGGCACCGACCACTCCGCCGGAACTTCGATCTTCGGGACGATGGACGCCCTGTCGGCGGAGCGATTCGTGACGCGCAAGGCGGTGGTGACCGTTGCAGCGGGTGCAGCGACGATCGCTGCCGAGTCGCGTGCGGCGATCACGAGCGTCTGGGCGGCGGCCGGCTTCGCCCCCGCAAGGACGAGCGCGATCAGCGCGAAACGAGCAAGAAAGCGAGTCATTGGTCGCCTAGAACTCGAGCTTGTACTGGGCGGCGAACACGGCATCGTCGCCAGTGTCTGCGAAGATCACGGCCTTGTAGCTGCCGGCCGGGAGCGTGTCGAACACGAAGCGCTGCTTCAGGGACGTGCCCGGGTACAACAGGCCGCGCTGCTGCTCGCGGCGCCCGCGCAGCGTGCCGCTGGCGTCGTAAAGCTCCACCCAGATGGACGGGCGGTATCCGCGATCACCGATGTTTTCGACTTCGAGCTCGACGACGCGATGGCCAGTGGAGTCTGCGGCGAGCGTCTGGTTCGCGAAGGCAACCTTGCGCGAGCCAGTCGCGGGAAGATGCGTGGCGAGCTGCACGGCGTAGCGGACCACTGAGCCAAGTCCAACCTGCTTGTTCGCGCTGGCCGGCGGAGCGGTCGGTGCGCCTTCGACCATCAGGGCGCTCCAGAACGTGCCGCGGAGTGAGTCGATGGCGGGCACGGTAATCGTGTAGCCGAGTGTCATCTCGCCGTTTGGCGGAACGATCATCATGGACGCGGAGGGCTTGATCCAGGTCGCGTTCGAGCGCGGTGTGGATGCCGCGGCGTCGAAGTGCGACGTGCCGTCCGCGAAGAAGCGGTAGTCCGTCTGATAGACCTTCACCGTTTGCGGCTCGGTGGTCAGGTTGCGGACGAGGATGGTGCCTTCATAGGTCTGGCCGGGTGCGGCGGTGTGCTCTTCCACCGTGCTGCCGACGACGGCGATCTGTGCGTCAACGCGCTCAGGATGCAGCGCCGCGCCGAACAGCAACGCGACGAGGGCGAGGCTGCGGAGAACGAGAACGGGTGGTTGGGCGGGATATCTCATTGGAAAGCTTTTCGGTTACGGTTGGGTCGACATCGTGAGTGTGACAGTGCGCGTCTGTGATGGCACGACGCCGGCGGCTGCGGTTGCGGCAAACGTGTAGGTCATGCCGTATGTGTTGCCGTTCACCTTGTCGACGTTGATGAGAATGGCACGTGGTGTTGCGTCGAGTGCGACCGGGCCGACACTGGTTCCTTGTGTTGCCGGTATGTTCATGGTCAGGGTCAGGGTGGTTCCGGCCGGCATTGGACTGTCGAGCTGTGCGGTGACCTGCGTGGGTCCTGCGGGGTGCTTCGACTTCAGGAAGTAGGTAAGGCCCGAGCTGGAGAGTGTTGTCGGATCGGACCCAGCTACTGCGGTACTGACGTTAAAGGGCGCCGGGTTTCCTGAGACCGTGAGAATCGTGAACTGTGCCTGTGCGGCCTTCGTCCATCCTGCGAGCAGGAGGACGAGGGCACACAGAGTCACGGAGACGCGTCTCATGGTGATCACAGGATGGTGTCGGCTTTTGAAGCGGAGGTCAGACGCCGCCTGAAATCGTGTACGTCACGACGCGGGTGGCCGTGGTGACCACGCCAGCTGCAGCGGTCGCATCGAGCTTGTACGTCGCGGCCAGGGAGCCCTGCGCCAGCTTGGTGATGCCGGTGACGAGGTCGACGGCAACGGTTCCGAGAGCCTGGTAGGAAGCGCTCGTCGCGCCGGCCGGCGCCGCGAGGTTGGCCGAGAGGGTCAGGCCAGCGGGCATGGCGAGCGGGATGTTCGCGCTGATCTTGGCGCCGGTCTGGTTACAGGTGACGGCCCAGGTGGACGACGCATCGGTGACGCTCGTCGGCGCGGAACCGGCAACGGCGGTCGTGATGGTCAGGGACGGCGTGCCAACGAACGCGATCTGGTTGATGGCGTTGACGGCGAAGGTGACCGTCTGGGTTGCCGTTTGCGCCTGAACCGCCGGGATGGCGAGGAGTGTCAGGGCGATGGCTGCTGCTGCGGTACGTGCGGTTTTGATCAACATGACTGAGTCTCCGTGAAGTGTTGTGAAAGGCTACACGGACATTCTATTCCAGTCACAATTACAGCACGTGGTCGCCCGGATTACAGATTTGTCATGGCCATGTCGGACCTTGCGAGCTGGCCTGCTGGGTCATGCGGGGCGCATTGGCGCGAACCTCAGTCTTGATCCGTCTTCAATGTGATCGATGCCGGAGCAGGTTGGTCGAAGCCGCTCGCTTGATTGATAGAAGATCCTTCGACTTGCTCAGCGTGCTCCGCGGGGCCGGCGGATGACAAAGTCGCTCATCGACGGGCGAGGCAGCGACAAATTCGTCGCTTGGGAACTCCCTAGGGGTAGGTGCCGAGCGTGTACGTAACGGTGCGCGAGGAGGCTGGAATCACTCCGGCGAGGACCGTGGCCTTGAACGTGTACAAGATGGTTACGTTCGTAAAAAACGGCGCCGTGGCGGCAATCACGAGGTCTCTCGGTGTTGTATCGAGGTTCACATTGCCGAGGCTCGTTCCGCCTGACGGAGCGGTGAGTTTGACGGAGAGCGTCGTGTTGGCCGGCATATTGGCGTTCAAGTAGCCAATAACTCGTTGCTGGCCAGACAAGATGAGAATGGAAGAATAGAAGCTCGTGGCCGTCACCTGATTCGGTTGCGTACCAGCGCTCGCGCTGTTCACCGTCATTGGACCGACGTTGGGAAGGGATTGCGCTCCCGAAGGGCTGCTCCTGCAAAGGAGCACGCCAGCGACGAGGAGCAGCAAAACCCGGGGCTTCATGGTGTCTCCAGGCGGAACGTTGTTTAGACGCCGCCGGTGATGGTGTACGTGACAACTCTGGTCGACGACGTGATGACGCCGGCCGCGGCTGTCGCATCGAGCTTGTAGGTGACGCTCATACCACCTTGGGCCACCTTGGTGACGTTCGTGACCAGATCCACTGAAGCCACGGCGAGCGGCTTGAACAAGGCACTCGTCGCTCCGGCTGGCGCGCCGAGATTGACGGACAGTGTCAGACCGGCTGGCATGGCGGTGGGGATGCTCGCGGTGATTTTGGCGGTGCTCTGGTTTGTGGTAACGGCCCAACTGGCGGTCGCGTCCGTCACGCTCATGGGAGCGCTACCTGCGATGGCCGTTGTGATCGTTAAAGAAGGAGAGCCGACAAAGGCGACTTGGTTGATGGCATTGACGGCGAACGTTACCGTTTGCGTTGCCGTCTGGGCCTGCAGCGCCAGCGGGAGTGCGGCACCGAAAAGGGCGATGGCGACCAAGCAACGTCGCCGGGCGAAGTAGGACATTTTACGAGGGGAATAACTGGTGAGCCGCGCTAAACGTTTGGGGTAAGGCTTTGCGTGTTTCTGTTGACCTCCCGCGGAGCAACCGGCACTGGCCTACTGCTTTGGTTCAGCAGACCAGGGCCGAGTAGCCGCAGGTTACGACATGGTCACGATTTGACCGGTCGCTCGTAACGGGATCAGACGCCGCCTGAGATCGTGTATGTCACAACGCGGGTCTGCGTTGTCACAACGCCTGCCACTGCGGTCGCGTCGAGCTTGTAGGTCGCGGCCAGGGAGCCCTGCGCCAGCTTGGTGATGCCGGTGACGAGGTCGACGGCAACGGTTCCGAGAGCCTGGTAGGAAGCGCTCGTCGCGCCGGCCGGCGCCGCGAGGTTGGCCGAGAGGGTCAGGCCAGCGGGCATGGCGAGCGGGATGTTCGCGCTGATCTTGGCGCCGGTCTGGTTACAGGTGACGGCCCAGGTGGACGACGCATCGGTGACGCTCGTCGGCGCGGAACCGGCAACGGCGGTCGTGATGGTCAGGGACGGCGTGCCAACGAACGCGATCTGGTTGATGGCGTTGACGGCGAAGGTGACCGTCTGGGTGGCCGTCTGCGCATGGGCTGCCGGGATGGCAAACAGGACCAAGGCGAGGGCTGCAACGCTGTGACGTGCGGTCTTGATAAGCATTGAGAGAATCTCCGTGAGGGTGTCGTGAAAGGCTACACGGACATTCTATTCCAGTCACAATTACAGCACATGGTCGCAGGGATTACAGATTTGTTATCGCGAATCTGCCCCTTGCCAGCCTAAAACGCACACTCCAACCGCTCGGCCAACGCGAGCTGATTCGGGCTGATAGCTGAAGGGAATTGGACCAGCCCGCTGCCGCTCCGATCGCTTGACGCCGAGGTCAAGCGGAGGGAATGGTTACTGAGCGATGCTGGATCTCGTGCGTCGATAGAGGAATCTCGGACGCTTTTGGAGTGGTATTAGTCGCACTGAGGCGACGACTCCCGCAGATGCGCTTGCGTCGAACGTATATGAAGCGCCCTGCGAACCTTCGGCCAATGTACCGGAGGCGACCATGTCCACGGCCACCGTGCCGAGCAACTTGTGTGTCGTGCTCGATGTGCCGCCCGTCGTGGCAGCGTTTGCCGACGGAGTCATGCCCGTGGGCATAGCGGTCGGGATTTGGCCTTTTGTACTGGCCGTGCCCTGATTTGCGGTGACGCACCAGTTGGCCGTCACGTTGGTAATGCTGGTGGGAGAAGTTCCCCCCACGGTCGTGCTGATGGTCTGGGACGGCGTCCCCGTGAGGGCAATCCGTTTGTCGGCGAACCTCACCATCATGCTTCCTGGCCGCGGAC
>JBDTXZ010000110.1:0-8026 GCA_040005935.1 bacterium
GTCATCCTGAGCGAGCAAAGCGAGTCGAAGGACCTGTACCTTCCGTTCACCGTTCTCCGCTCACCGTTCTTTTGTTCACCGTTCCCACCCACCGCACTACTCTGATGACGACGATGCGCACCACCGCCCTCCTCACGCTCGCACTCGCCGCCGCATGCTCGTCCTCCAACCCGCCGCCGCAGACGCAACCGCGCCAAGGCACACGAACAGCCTTTGATTCGCTTCGCGGAAACCGGGTCACGGAGAATGCGCGCCCCGACGCGCCCGCGCGCGCTGGGGTGCTCGTCGTCGCCAATCAAGAAGGGGCCAGCGCGACGATCCTCGAGGCGTCCACCATGAAGACCCTCGCCACCGTCACCGTAGGCGTCGGACCGCACGAAGCGGCCGTATCGCCCGACGGACGCTGGGCCATCGTCACCAACTACGGAAACCGCGAAGTACTCGGCAACACACTCAGCGTGATCGATCTCAGTGCCCCAACGCTGTCGGTTGTGCGCACGATCGACCTCGGTGAGTATCATCGCCCACACGGCGCCGCGTTCATTCAGGACGGCAGGAAGATCGTCGTCACCAGCGAGACGTCGCAGCGCCTGGTGATCGTGGATTTCGCGAGCGGCAAAGTCGACACCGCACTGGCGACGAATGCGAAAGGGTCGCACATGGTGGCGGTGCGTCGTGATGGCAAGCGCGCATGGACCGCAAATATCGGCGACGGCAACGTCACCGAGTTCGATCTCGAGGCGCGTCGCACCGTGCGCAGCCTCCCCGCCGCACCTCAAGACGAAGGAATCGCCACGACTCCCGGCGGAATCCTCCTGTGGGTCGGCAGCAACTCCGACAAGACGGTCACCATCATCGACACCGAGCGGGGCGAGAAGATCGCCACGCTCACGGGCTTTGGCGCACCCTACCGCGTGGGAATCTCACGGACAGGTCACGTCGCGGTCGTGAACGATCCCGTTGGCAACAAAATCTGGCTTTTCGAGGTCGGTACCAATCGCGAACTGGCGAAAATCGACCTCTCCAAGGAAACGACCATCGCGCGAAAGGACGGCACCCAACCGGCCGACGGCGCTGGCCCGGAAGGGATCACCTTCGATCCCATCGCCGACATAGCGTACGTAACCCTGCACGGCACCAATCAGGTGGTGTCGGTGGATCTGGTCACGTTCAAGGTGCTGAGCGTCGGATCGGTTGGCGAAGGGCCGGATGGAATTGCCTTTTCGCCCCTCGTGCGGCGGTAGGCGCTCCTCGCGAACAGCCAACGTTGCTCGAGATTATCAGGACGAGAGGTCTTTCGTCTCGAACCACGTGATGAGCCCACCCCACACCCCGGCATCCTGAAGCAACAGGGTGAGGAAGTACGTCACGACCTCATCCGGTGAAAAGTCGGCAATGAGCGCATTGGCGGCCTTCGCGACCGCGGCCGCGTCCTGCTCAGGTACTTCCGTCTTCTCAGAATCGATTCGGCCCTCGTCGTTCACGATGCCGAGCGAGTCGAGGAACGCGCCCATCATGGGGCGGCGGTGGCCAAGGTGCAGGTCCACGATGTAGGCGCTGAGGAGCTGCGCGTCATCCAACGGCAGCCGAACAGCCTCGCTGATCAACTTCTCCCTCGGCCACGTCCCCACGGTCTGCGGCCGGAACTTCAGGGCTGCCGCTACCGCGGTTCGCGTATTGGACTTCACCCAGCCGTTTTCATCGTCCGCAAGACAGGCGCTGATGGCCTGCGCCTTTTCGTCAGGAGTCAGCGCCTTCCAGAGACGTCGCACGGTAGTGGTGGTGGGCGCGGCGGCCAGCGCGGCGAGAGGAGCGCGGAGGGGAGTCGTCATGACCGCAAAGTACAACGGTGAACGGTGAACGGTGAACGGAGTGGTGAACAGTGAACGGTGAACGGTGAACTGTGAACGGAGTGTTGAACAGTGAACGGTGGACGGTGGACAGTGGACCGTGAACAGCGAGCCGTCAGGAGCTTGTCATCCTGAGCGAGCGAAGCGAGTCGAAGGATCTGCACTGGCCGTTCACCGTTCACCGTTCACCGTTCACAGTTCACCGTTCACCGTTCACTCTTTCTGCTCTACACCTGTGTTTGCGGATTTTTCAACCCTTTCTGCCAACCCGTTGTCTGACCGGACATCCTCCCACATGGATGTTCAATGCTTCGGCCCATCTTCCTCCTCACGACGCTCGCCATTCTCGCGTCGCCCCGCTCCACCGTTCACGCGCAAACCAGTTCCGGCCAAGCGCTTGCAGGCACCACCGGGGGTAGCACGCGCGCACCCGAAATCGCGCCGACCGGGCCGAAGGCTACGGCAACAAGCGCTAGTGCCTCACGCGCCATCGTCGCGCCAGTGCTCGACGGGCGCACCGACGACCCCGCGTGGGCCAGCGCACAGGTCATCGACGAATTCCTCGAAATTCAACCGAACGAGGGCAAAGAATCGCGCTTCAGGACTGAAGTGCGCGTCACGTATGACGACAAGTTCCTCTACGTCCTCGCGCGCATGTTCGACCCCGCACCCGACAGCGTCATCTCCGCCCTTTCACGCCGCGACGTCCGCACCAACTCCGAGCAGATCTCGCTCATCATCGATTCGTATCACGACAAGAAGACGGCGTTCGAATTCATTACCAATCCCGCCGGCGTGAAACGCGACTATTACGTCACGAACGACCAGAACGAAGACGGGTCGTGGGACGCAGTGTGGGACGTCGCGACAAAAATCGATTCCCTGGGCTGGGTTGCCGAGTTTCGCATCCCGTTCAGCCAGATCCGGTATGCGCCCGGCGGCGACCACACCTTCGGTTTTCTCGTGGTCCGCGACATCGCGCGCACCGGCCAGCGCAATTCATGGCCCCTCATGAAACGCGCCGTGCAGGGCTTTGTCTCCAAGGCCGGCACACTGACCGGGATGGGCGCGCTTCCATCGTCGCGCCGGCTCGAAATCCTGCCGTATTCCGTCGTCAAGAACGAAACGCGCGACTTCGGCGGCTCCCGCGCGGCACTCGGCCGGTATGAGCACCCCAACAAGGTGACGATGGGTGCGGATCTCAAGTACGGCATTTCGTCCGGACTCACGCTCGACGCCACCATCAATCCAGACTTCGGTCAGGTGGAAGCAGATCCGGCGCAGCTCAACCTCACCGCGTTCGAGACCTTCTTCGACGAGCGGCGCCCCTTCTTCCTCGAGGGCTCCGGAATCTTTTCGTTCAACACGAATTGCGGCGACATCGATAGCGGTTGCACCGGACTGTTCTATTCGCGCCGCATCGGACGCAACCCGCAGCTCGCGGGGAGCTATGGAGACGCGACGTCCCCAACGGCGACACCCATCGCCGCGGCCTCGAAAGTCACTGGCCGTCTCGCAAACGGGATCAGCATCGGCCTGCTCGACGCGGTGACGCAGCGGGTCGACGGCGTTGCCAACGTAAACGGCAGCCTCGCGGCCATCGAGCCGAGGACGAATTACAGCGTGTTGCGCCTACAGCGCGATAATACCGATGGCCAGGGCGACATGGGCGTCATGCTCACCGCCGTGAATCGCTCGCTCGACCCGGGCTCGTCGCCATATTTGCGCAATGCCGCGTACGTCGGCGGCGTGGACCTCCGTCGGCGATTCTGGAAGAACAACTACGAGGTACGCACGTTCGGCGCGATGAGCGACGTCAACGGCTCGGCCGCATCGATCGACGCGCTGCAAACCAACAGCGTGCACGCCTATCAGCGTCGCGACGACAACGTGTCGTACGACCCGCGGCGGACCTCCCTCCAGGGCGACGCCGAGCGCATTTCGTTTAGCAAGTTCGGCGGGGATGTCACGCGCTTCCAGACGGTTTACCAGCGCTTTTCGCCCGGCTTCGAGTCGAATGATCTCGGCTATCAGCAGCGAGCCGACGAGCAGCTCTTCCGCAACTGGTTTGCGGTTCAGCTCAACACGCCCACCAAGGTGTATCAGCGCGCGTTCTTCAACTTCAACGGTTTCGGCGACTGGACCAACGAAGGGTTGATGCTGGGCAATGGCTGGAACCACAACAACCATATCCAGTGGAAGAACTACTGGTGGACCCACGTCGGCTTCAACCTCAACGGCTCTACGCCGTCGTATGATGATCGCGCGGCGCGCGGTGGGCCGGCCATTCGCCGCTCGGCAAGCCAGAGCATGTGGGCGGGCATTCAGAGCGATGATCGGCGGACGCTGGTCTACAATGTGTGGGTAAACGGGGCCAAGGGTGACGAAGGACGTTCATTCAGCGGCAACGTCAGCCCCGGAATCGACTTCCGCATGTCCAGCCGATTCTCCACCTCACTCGGCATGAGCTACAGCCGCAACGGCGACGACTGGCAGTTTTACAACGCGTACGGTGCGACGGGCAGCGATACGACGCATTACACCTTCGCACGCCTGGACCAGACGACGATGAGTCTCAACACCCGGCTCAACTTCACGGCGACGCCGAACCTGTCGTTCCAGTTTTACGCGGAACCGTTCGTCTCCAACGGGACGTACGCCAACCAGAAGGAGCTTGCGAGCCCGCGTGCTGATTTGTATGCGGCGCGCTTCAAGAGCTACGGCAACAAGACCGGTTCGTTCGACGGATTCAACTACCGCCAGTTCAACTCCAACGCCGTGCTGCGCTACGAGTACCGGCCGGGCAGCACACTGTTCGCGGTGTGGCAGCAAGGGCGGAGCAACAACCTCGCCCCGGGCGACTTGAACTACAATCCGAATTACAGCTTTAGCCGGGACTACGGATCGTCGTTGCGCGACCATCCGAACAACACATTCCTCATCAAGTTCTCGTACTGGATCAACCCGTAACATCTACAGGAAGGGCGACGGCAGCGGTGTCTTGCGGCAATGCTGTTCAGTCAGGGTGCGAATGAATGTCATCCCGCACGCGCGAGCGCAGATAGCGCGTGTCGGGATCTTCTGTCCACGTGCTCGACGAACGTCACTTAGCAACGATATTCGATCCCGACACTCGCTTCGCTCCTGCGGGATGACAACTTTTATCTGAACCGTATTGGGGCTTGGGGCTCAATTGTCCCCCGAGCGCCCACAGCGCATTCAGTCGACTCCGGTCCCAAGCCGAGCTCGATCTGCCCATCTCAGCCTTGCCGACGCGCACCTTTTAGCCAGCCGGGGTATTACTCCCCGTACTTCACTGGGAGCGCGCATGTCAAAATATCAGTTTGCGATAAGCTCCGGCCCGGAGTCCGTGCGCCAGGCCGGTGTCGTGGAAAGCAATTCGTTCGACGAAGCCGTCTACCTGCTGGGGACCAAGATCTCCGTGCAAGCCGGCGATTCGCTGGAGATCGGAGTACGCGGATTTCCGCCGGCTCGCTACCATTGCGTCGGCGAGATGAAGAGCCGCCCCATCTGGATGCCAGACGGAAGACTCGCGGCCTAACGCACGGACGGATAGCCACGCGACTAACGAAAGGAGGATGGGGCTCGACGCCCCATCCTCCTTTCCATCTTGTCATCCTGAGCGAGCGTAGCGAGTCGAAGGATCTGCACTCGCTCACCGTTCACCGTTCACCTCTTCAGTACCTCGAGCCTGCCGTTCCCCGTCGTGAGCCGCAGCCTCGGACCACCCTCCCCAATCGTCGCACGGACATGGCGAGGGTTCATTCGACCCTGAATCTTCAGGTCGAAGTCGGAACGGAGCTCGCCGTTCCCCGTCGACGCATCGAGCTCACCGTTGTAGCCCTCGGGCAGCGTCACCCGCACGCTGCCACTGCCGGTGCTGAACGTCATGTCGTCGCGCGACTTCAACTGCGTCATGCTCACATCGATGTCGCCATTCCCTGTGCGCGCTTCCACCGGCCCGTCAGCCGTCGTGACGTTCACTCGGCCATTTCCCGTCGACACGCGCACCGACGACTTGGCGTTGCGTACGTCGACGTCGCCATTGCCTGTGTTCACACGCACCGAGCCTTCGGTTCTCTCCACGCGCACGCGGCCATTGCCGGTGGACGCCTGCACGTCGCCCGCCACTCCTTCCACCGTCACCGCACCATTGCCAGTCGAGAGCTTCAGTTGCGCGCCTTTCGGGAGTAACACCGTCATCGCGACGGTCGCGTTGCGGCGCCAGTTGTCGCGGTCGTCGTCATCGTTGCGATAGCGCCTGTCTTCGCACGGGTTGTTGTTGCGAAGCGTGGCGCAAATGGTCACGTCGCCATTGCCGCCATTCTCGATATCGAACGCCACGTCCTCAATTGACCCGCCGCCGCGTGACGTCCGCTTCTCGGCGCGTACCTCGGCCGTGCTACCCGACGCGGGCCGCACGTCGATGGGGCCGTTGAAATTCTTGATCTGGAGAACGGCGCCGGACGGAAGCGCGCCGCGCCATGTGTAGATGGAGTCGTTCCGCCCAACGAGTGTCTGCGCCTGGGAAAGCACAGGCAGCGCGACAAGCGCAGCGACGAGAACGGAAGAGCGGAGAGGTATGTGCATGACGACCAGTGGGGAGGGAGCAAGACTCGGGTCCGCAACTTCGACAGCGGCGCACCGACCATGGTTTGAAGCAGCTGCCTGGAAGGTGCCGCGACTCTGGCGAAGGGGCGAGGCCAGCCATACGTTTACCGACGCGTGATGATGCGCGCCTTGCCCAACCGTGGTCCCGATCAAGACGCCATTTCTCCCCAACAGTGGCCGCTGGCCGCTGTCGTCACAAGCTCGTTCCACGTCGCGCTTGGCACTCGTAGCGTGCGCGGTCGTCGCAACGGCGGGAGTGCTCGTCATCGTCACGCTTCAGGCGCGACGCGCCGAACAAGCGCTTGATCGCTCGGCCGCCCAAACTCGTCGCGACTACACCGGCTACGCCGGCCGCATGGCGGGCGCCGAAGTAATGCGGCGCTTCTCGGAACAGCGGGCCGCCATCCTCTCGCCTGTGAGTGGAAGCGCACTGCGCGATGCAACCCCACCCACCCTCAACGACATCGTTCAGCGTGGCAACGCCTACTTCGCCACGTTCAAGGGAGAGCCCGACCCATCACTCGGCTATTTTCGCCTAGACATGCGCACCGGGAAGCTCGACGGCACAGGATCCATGCACGGTCCGCTCGCGGTGCAGATCGTCGACACACTCCGAATCGTGCTTGCGACAAAGCCATCGGTGACCGATCCGGAAATCCTCGCGCTCAACTATCAGGGAACGCCTCAAAGCGTCGCCTACTCGCGACTCATCGACAAGAACGGCGAGATCAATGCGGTGTTCGGCTTTACGTACGACCGCGCACACGGCATATCAGCCATTGCATCACGCGTCTTTCGCGAGACGCCACTTCTCCCATCGTCGTATTCCGGCTCGCGATGGAACTACGACACCACCAGCACCCTCACCAACGAGATCAAGAACGATCAGTTCCTCGGCATGCGGATCGCCGACCGCGCCGGCCATCTGCTGTGGCAGTCGAAGAGCGCGGCGGCGGCGGCGACGTCACCATTCCGCGAGCGGATTGTCCTGAGCACGAGTACGGGAGGCCTGATCGTTGAAACCGCACTCCTTCCGGCCGGAGAGCCATCGCTCATTCCAAGCATCGTCCGCCGCGCGCAAAACTGGTCGCTGGGCGCCCTGTTGGCACTGACGGCGATGTTGGCCGGCGTCTCGCTCGTCGCACTCGGCGGAGAGCGCCTGCACGTCCGCGAACGCCGAGCTGAAGCGATGCAGCAGCTCGCGCTCGGATTGCGTCATGAGTTGAACAATGCGCTCGCGAGTGTGATGCTCAACGCGGAGCTCATGAGCGAGGAGACACTCGATCCAGCGCACCGGGCGTCCATGGACTCGATTGTCGAACAGGCGGACCGTATGCGGCTTGTGTTGCGTCGCCTGGAAACCGCTGATCGACTGGACGTCGTTGTTCCCTACTTGAACGAGGGCTTCATGGTCGATTTATCCGCGAAGGACTCGTCGGGCGGGACCGTGAACCGGGAACGGTGAACCGTGAACGGTGAGCGGTACTGCAACCTCGGGCGCGGGCTGGAGCCGGGGCGGTTTAACGGACCGTTCACCGTTCACC
>JBDTXZ010000111.1:0-8008 GCA_040005935.1 bacterium
ATGGACGGCTTTGACTATTCAGGCTCAGCGATGTTCCGGCTCGCTCAGGAGTTTGTGCTCGCCGACAACTTCTTTCAGGGCGCCTTCGGCGGTTCCTTTCTCAATCATCAGTACTTGATCTGCGCCTGCGCGCCCGAGTATCCCAACGCCGCGACTTCACCCGCCAAATCGAGTATCACAGAGTTGAAGAAAGACGCGTCGGGCAAGTATCTCCCTGTGCTCGTCGCGGCCGCGAACAGCCCCGCGTCGGCGCTCGACGGTCAGCCGGTGTTCGCCAACAGCGGCAACCTGACGCCGGCCAACTATTTCGGCGACGGAAAGTTCTACGCGATCAACACCATGCAGCCGGCGTATCAGCCGAGCGGTAATCCGCCGAGCAAGGTGTCCGGTAGCAGCGCGCTGCTCGCCGATCCGACGCGACCGAGCACGTTGCCTGCGCAGACCGAGCCGACCATTGGCGATCGGCTCAACGCGAAGAACGTTTCCTGGACATGGTATGCGGGCTCGTGGAACATTGCAGTCGCCGATGGGCCGCGGGATGGCCCATCGCGGACCGTGATATATCGAGACAGCAAAAACGGCATCGCGACGAGGGACAGCGTCGACTTCCAGGCGCATCACCAGCCGTTCAATTATTACGCGACGCTGGACCCCGTAGCGCACCCTGCCGAGCGCGCGACACATCTGAAGGACTACGATGCGCTGTTAGCGGATGCCGCGAATGGCACGTTGCCATCGGTCGCGTTTTACAAGCCGGAAGGTGTCTTCAACCAGCACGAAGGTTACGCGAATCTCGCCGATGGTGACGCGCGCATCGCGGATGTCGTGGCAAAGCTGCGCGCGAGCCCGCAATGGAAGAACATGGTGATCGTCGTGACCTATGACGAATTCGGGGGATCGTGGGATCACGTGGCGCCGCCACACGGTGACTTGATGGGTCCCGGAACACGAATTCCCGCGATCATCATCTCGCCGTTCGCAAAGAAGGGTACGGTCGATCACACACAGTACGACACCGGCTCGATCCTCCGGCTGATCTCCCGTGTGTTTGCGTTAGATCCATTGAGGGGCGTCACGCTGCGCGACGGATCACTGACCGCGGCCGGCGGTACTCCGATGGGGGATTTGACGAACGCGCTCAACGTGCCGTAGTTGACTTTACGGCCACGGCGCATAGCTGCGCGACGTTGACGCACTTCGATGTGGTGATTAGCAGTTCGACATCATGCCAGTTCTCACGAAGGAGCAGGTACTCGCGCTCGCACCCGACCCCGCATCAGCAAAAGCGGGATCGGCGCTCGCCACCGCCGCGAAGTGGTCTAACATGGGCGCGACACCGACACGCGGTTGGTCTGGGGCGAGTGTAAGGGAAGCGGTGCGAGTCCATATCGAACGCAGGCCGACCTGAGCGAGCCTGCGTTCCGATGCACCTGCCCAAGCCGGACATTCCCCTGCAAACACTCGCTCGCCCTCTCGCTCCTGCTGAGTACCGATGCGTCGACGCTGTCGACCGTCCACGCGCGGCGGAGATCGACTGGCATCGCACCATTCGCGCGAACCTTCGCCACTACCAGGTCGCGCAGCGCACCATCATTCCGAAACGCTCCTTGGTCACGGTCGCCGCACCAGTGCCATGCGCGACGTCATTCTCCTCATCGACCAGAGTGGTTCGAGGGCGACGTCGGTTGTGTCCTCCGGTGTCTTCGCCGCAGCACTGGCGTCGCTTCGTGCGATTCGCACTCGAGTGATCGCCTTCGATACGCCGGTCGTCGATCTCTCGGAACACATCGATGATCCCGTCGAGTTGTTGTTCGGCATACAGCTCGGTGGTGGAACCGATATTCATCGCGCTCTTCAGTATGCGAGTGGCCTCGTCGGCGCGCCACACGATACGATCCTGATCTTGATCTCCGATCTCTACGAGGGCGGAGATCGCGCCGGCATGATTTTGCGAGCGAAGGAGCTCGTTGGTTCTGGTGTGCAGATGATCGCGCTACTCGCGCTCAGCGATCAGGGGGCGCCGACCTTCGACGCGGGCACAGCGGGCTCCTCGCGTCGCTCGGTGTGCTGTGTTTCGCATGTACGCCCGACGCATTCCCGGAATGAATGGCGTCGGCGACGCGCAGGGCGGACGTTGGTGCATGGGCCGCGGGACGGGGCTTTAGCGTCTCGCGTGGTGGTCAGTGACGCGCATACCGGAGACCGGACGGTACTCGCCCTGACGACGCCCAGACAGCCCACGACTGCTGGGAGAACGAGACTGCGGAGTTACCGCCGCTCACCCTTGGCTGTAGGCGTCGCGATGCTGTTGCTTGCCATCCTCATCGGCCTCCGCGTACGGGTCGATATGGCCGCCTGGTTCCACCGCTCCGTCATCGCAACCCGTACACGACAACCTGGTTGGCAAACGTCGGCAGGTACACGTGTCCATTGGCGATCGTGGGCGCTGAGAATTTTGCGTACGCGCCACCTGCGTCGCGGAGAATGTCCTGACGGTTGTTCCACAACTCCCTGTTGATGTCCCGAGCATCGAACGCCCTCAAGATCCCCGGCATCACGCCATGCTCGGCATCACCACTAAATGCGTAGGATGCCCACACAATACCGGTCCCGTCCTTGGAGCCGTTGGACGAGACCGACAACATCGCGCCACTGTGCCCCGTGGGTCCGCCGGCTCCAAATGACACAATCACGGCACCCTGATCCAGCGTGTTGCTGGTCCGATCAAACGGGATGGCGCGCAATGGCTCATTCTCCGGCCAGATGTAGACGAACTCCGTCGCGCTCCCCCTGTAGTAGGCAGGTTGGCAATGCATTTCGGATCGGGCGCTCAATCGGACAACTTGCTGCACCTGATTCACCGACGGTGTGTAGCCGCCCATGTCGTCCTTGTTCAACAGATACAACTTCCCGTCCTTGTCACCGGTCAGGAAATAGCTGGAATTCGGGATCAGCAGCGAACCCATCCCGCCATAGTCAAGGTCAAGGTTGCTGAGATAGCCGAAGTTGTAGGGCGTGAAGTAGCTGGCGACGCGCAGCGTCGAGCCGGACGGCGTGAGTTTTAGTGCGCTTTCCGCGCGATTCCTGAGGCTCGTCGGATCACCGCTGACTCCCACCGTTCCGTTGCCCGTCACCACATACAGGTTGCCCTGTGCATCGGCGGCCATGCCGGCTCCGCTTTCCCACATGCCGCCGGCGGATCCGTCCGGCGTGGCATTGTAGACCACCTGCCGCTGCATGGTGGTGGCATCATACCCAAGGATCCATCCGTGGTATGGCCCCCAATCGCAATGAGATGAAAAGGTCACGTACACGACGCCGTTCACCAGTGTCAATCCCTGGCGCTGGTTCTGCCGCTGCGCGTCGAAGGTGATCAGTCCATTCACACTCCCATCGCCATTCCCCGATGCCGTCGCGGCGATTCTCACCGGGCTTCCGGGGACTTCACTCCCGTCGACCATCCGCACGGCGTGCA
Organism: bacterium; assembly: GCA_040005935.1. GTDB lineage: Bacteria > Gemmatimonadota > Gemmatimonadetes > Gemmatimonadales > Gemmatimonadaceae > AG11. The sequence goes on from JBDTXZ010000111.1 coordinate 3,476, forward strand.
GTGATTGAACGAACGAGCTGCCCGTAGTACTGCGGGCAACGAAATAGATGATGCCTCGTGTCGCATCGATCACCGGGGTGCCCACGATACCGATATTGCCACTGAAGTCCTGGTACTGTCCGCCACAGGCTCCCGTCATGTCGGTATTTCTTGGAGCGCGCATGCCCGGCTCGGTAAACTGACGTTGCCAGTACGGCTTGCCGTTGTCGCCGTCGTAGGCATACACCGTGTTGTTGACGGTGGCGATATAGACGACGTTGTGTACCCCGTTGTCGATGTCGACGCGGCCCACGACCAACGGTTGCGCGTACACCTCGTCATCCACTGGCAGCGTGAACAGTTTGCCAAAGTGCTGAACATCGACGTTGCTTGTGGTCAGCAGGGCTTCGTTGTCGTTCCAGCCGGCGCGCCCGTTGTCGTTGTGCTGCGTCGTTACGGAAATACCCTGAGGATTCGAGACCGGGGGATACGAGACTCCCGGAGGGTTCGACGCGACACTATCGGCAATGTTGCCCCCGCAGGCGACGGGTACTGCCAGGGCGAACGCCAGACGCAATCTACTTCTGACCATAAGTTGGCGATGAACGCGTAGGGTGACCACGAGGGCGTACGTTGATGACGTAATATGACGTAAGGAGACACGGCAGGAGGCGACAACCGTGCTCGTATGATGATCCGTCGGGACCGCCGAGTCGTTCACATCGAGCCTGAGTAAATCGAGACTACCTTGACGAGTCCGGAAGACGCCTTTGCTGTGAGTCCAACCTATGAACACTGACACGCCGTCGTGACGCAACCTCCTGTCGAGACCGACCTCGCGACGGCGATACTCGCGACGTATCAGGCGCCACTCGAGGGCTTCATTAGCCGCCGCGATGCGCTCGCCAAACAACTGCGCGCCGAAAAGCGGCCCGCCGATGCGGCGCTCGCGAAAGCGTTGCGTAAACCGAGCCGGATGGCGTGGGCGCTCGACAGCGTCGTTCACGAAGACCCTGATTCGATCGAACGTCTCGCCGCCGCAATCGCCCAAGCGCAAACCGGCGCCGATCTCCGAAGCGCCCTCGAAACTGTAAAGGAAGCAGTGCGCGCAGTGGCCGCTGTCGGAGCGCGCGTCGCGGTCCGCGCGGGAAACCCCATCGAGCCGAACGCACTCGCCGCAGCTGTCCATGCGATCATTGGCGATGCAAGCGCATTTGCGGAGTTTCGTGCTGGACGGCTCACTGATGTGCCGCAAGGCGGCGGCCTTGACCTGCTCATCGCGCTCACGACGGGTCCCGCTTCACCACAAACAACGTCGTCGCCAGGTACACAGACAGTCACGCCGATGGAGTCGGCGAAAGCCGACACGCACGTCGAACGCGCCGCGTCCGCGCGCGCCGAGTTGCAGAGCGCCGAGACGGTGCTTGCCGAAATGCGCGAACAGTCAGAGCACGCGGCGAAGACGCTTCGCGATGCCACGGCAAAACTCGATGTCGCCGAACGCGCGCTCGTGCTCGCGCAATCCGAAGTGGACGCTCGGCGTGACGATGCCCAACAGAGGGGGCGACACGCTGAGTCGGCAGCGGCGAATCTCGAAGATGCCCAGCGAGTAGTTGACGATGCTCGTGCTCGCGTGTCAGAGTTTGCGCCATGAGGTGTCGGAGCTGAAGCGCTTATTCCCCACAGATGGCCCGTTGAGGCAACACAGCCCGCCGGATCACTTCACCAGCCACCATATTGTTTGCACGCGCGTCGAGCACGCCTGCGTGCCGATGTTGGGCCACCTCCCGATCTTCTAAAAGGATCATGTGACGACCGAGTGTCCGAGCCGCGCACGCGCAGCAGCGATTCGTGGAGCTTGCTTCTTAGTCCTCGGCGTCGAACTCACTGCGCAGCAGGCGCGCCTCACGATTGCACCCGAGCGTCCACTTCCTGGCGCGCTCGTGACCCTTACCATCGTGAACGTCGACAAGCTGGCCGACTCGCTCGTCACCATCAGTGGCACCATGGCGGGCGAACCGCTCCACTTCCGCAAATCACGAACGGTGTACCGCGCGATTGGCGCTGTCCCCGTCGATTCCGCCGCGACCGTGACGGCGCGCGCGATCATCACGCGCGCGTCGGGCCGGTTGGACACCCTGCTTGCGACGGTCAACCCCCCACCGCTCCCGCCACCGGCGGAGCGCCTCGCGGTGGCCACGCAATTTGGCCGACCGCTCGACTCGGCCACCGCGGAGCGAGTAGCACGCGAAGGCGAACGCGCCCTCGCGATCGGGCGCCGGTCGCACGAAGCGCCGCCGCGGTGGACCGGGCCATTCCAGCGTCCCCGCGCGTCCGCCGTCAGCAGCGGATTCGGCTCTGGACGCACCTTCAACGGTCAGGTCGCGAGCCGGCACCTCGGCGTTGATTTCCGCGGCGCCGTCGGTGCGCCCATTCGCGCCGCGAACGGCGGAGTCGTCGTGCTGGTGGACACCTTCTTCTTAGGCGGGCGCGTGGTCTACCTGGATCACGGCGGCGGATTGACGACTGGGTATCTGCACTTGAGCCGCGCGCTGGTCTCTCTCGACGACACGGTCGCTCGTGGACAGACGATCGGCCTCGTAGGCGCGACTGGCCGCGTTACCGGTCCGCACCTGCACTGGACGGCGCGTTATGGCGCGCTCACGGTGAACCCGCTGGACCTGCTCCACTTGCCAGTGAGCCGCTGATCGGCAGCCGAACGGACACCGCTGGACGAACTGAGATCACTTGAATCGTCCATTCCCTCGACGTGAGACCCCCTGATGCTCGGCGTCTTCTTAACGGAGGACTAGACTAGTTCCCATCCTGAAACTCTTGTAGAGCGTTTTCGGCGGATGGAATGAGTGACGCATCCGGTGATGGTGGTCTCGCAGCACTGATGTATGTTGGCGTTGTCAAGACGTCCAACCACCATCAGGAGGAGGCACCGCCGGATGCGTCACCCATCATTACAGCTCCCACTCGTCGCGCCGTGCATCGCCCACGCGCACGCGGTGGAATTGCAGGCGATGAGCGCGGTGCTCGATGCCCAACCTGCGCTAAGCGCGCGCGTTCAGCAAGACCTCGACGCGGGATGTCCGGCGAATGCGCACACGGGGCGCCCGGGCCTGACCGGAGAGCAAACGCTCCGGCTGTTGATGGTCCGACAGCTGACGGGGTGGACCTACGCCGAGTTGGCGTTTCACCTCGCCGACTCGCTGACCTATCGCGCCTTCTGCCGGGTGGGCGCGCTCGTCCCCACGCCGTCGAAATCGGCGCTGGCCGCGACGATGCGGCGGGTGGTCGCCGCGACGTTAGCCGCGCTGAACGACGCCCTCGTGACGAGTCCGGCCGCGCGCGCTGTGGAGCGGGGGCGGACCGTCCGGATGGATGCGACCGTGGTCCCGGTCACCATGCATCACCCGACGGATTCCAATCTCCTGCTCGACAGTGTGCGCGTGCTGGACCGGCTGCTGCAGCAGGCGGAGGCCGCGGCGGGATTCACCGCGTATCACCGCCATGGGAAACGGGCGAAACGCCGCGCGCTGGAGATTGCGCACCTGGCCCCGCGGCAAACGACCCAGCGCCGCGCCGCGTATCGCGACCTCCTGCACCTCACGGACACCACGGCGACCTATGCGACCTGCGCGCTGGCGCATCTGGAGTGCCTCCCGGCGACGCCCGCGCGGGATCGCGTGCGCACGCAGCTCGAGAAGTTTCTACCGCGGGTGGCCCAGGTCATCGACCAGGCCACGCGGCGCGTGGTGCACGACGAGGCGGTCCCGGCCGACGAGAAGCTGGTCTCGCTCTTCGAGGCGCACGCCGATGTGATCCGGAAGGACCGGCGCGACACGTATTACGGCCACAAAATCTTCCTGACGACCGGCGCCTCGGGGCTCATTCTCGATTGCGCGATCCCGAAAGGCAATCCGGCCGACAGCACCTGGACCGTCCCACTTGTGCGCCGCCAGCGGGCGCTGTTCGGGACGGCGCCGCGCCAAGCCACGTTCGACGGGGCGTTCGCGTCGCAGGACAACCTCACAGACTGTAAAGCGCTCGGTGTGGAGGATGTGTGCTTCGCGAAACGCCGCGGCCTCGCCGTGCTCGCCATGGTGCGGAGCCAGTGGGTCTATGACAAACTCCGACGCTTCCGTGCCGGAATCGAGGCCGGGATTTCGCTCTTGAAACGCGTCTTCGGGCTGGCGCGCTGCGCGTGGAAAGGCGCGGCTGGCTTTCACGCGTACGTGCGGACGGCGGTCCTCGCCGCGAATCTCCTCACCCTCGCGCGCGCTCGTCTCGTCTAAACCCGATTCATGGGGCGTTCCATCGCGCGCGGTGCTCGCGCCGCGCCCCTTGCCGTCGCCCCGATCGTCGCGCGTACCGCCCCCGAGGCCACTCCTCGTCGACCGCACGGCGCCCCTCGCGACCTGGCCGCCCTTCACCCATTTTCGAGGGCAGAGAATCGCGCTGGCAGTTCTAAAAGGGCAGTTTCAGGATGGGAACTATCTAGTCGGCGTCTTGCTCGAGCTGGGTCACTGTAAAGCCGCGCGCGAC
>JBDTXZ010000112.1:0-8000 GCA_040005935.1 bacterium
CGAATTCGCGTGGGGAAACCAGATGGCCGCGGCGAGTTTCCTGGTGCATTGAGGCGCGCGACGGCGTGCAGACCTTCGACTCGCTTCGCTCGCTCAGGATGCCAAATGGTGCAGATCCTTCGACTCGCTTCGCTCGCTCAGGATGACAAATAATGAATCTTCGTTCGCTGGCCGTCGTCATTCTCGTCGCACCAGTTCTTGGCGCGCAGCAAGTGCCCAAGGCGACGCCGCTCACGATCGATCCACTCGCGAGCGTACCAAAGTTGAGCGCCCTCGTCGCGCGACCCACGAGTGACCTCGCACCCGTCGTCGAGCGATTCTCGGCAGACCAGCAATCACTCTCGCGTCGCTATGACGCGAATGAGTCGCCAGACCAGCGCAAGCGGATGCGCGCGTTCGCGACGACGTGGCGCTCGCGGCTGCGCGACCTGGACTTCGACAAGCTGAATCAGGAGGGACGCGCGGATTACGTCCTCCTCGACAACCTGTTGAAGCACCAACTCGCGGTGCTCGATCGCGAGGACAAGAAGCGCGTGGAAACGGCTCCGCTACTTCCATTCTCCGATCGCCTGCTCGCACTACAGGACACACGTCGCGATCTCGTCGCCGTCGATCCGCCAACCGCAGCGCGCACGCTCGCGCAGGTCACGCGTCAGGTGGACAGCATGCGAACGCTCTTCGAGCCCACGCCGGCTGGTGCGCGAGGCGCGCAAGCCGACAGCACCGCGAAGCCGCGCGCACAACCGCCGCGCGTCTCGCGCACCGTCGCCAATCGCGCCGCCGAGAACATCGATCAGGTACGTGGCATCGTCACCAATTGGTATCGCTATTACGACGGCTACGATCCGCAGTTCACCTGGTGGACCAAGTCACCATACGCTCGGCTCGACTCCGCGCTCACTCGATATGCACGCACGTTGCGCGAGCGCGTCGTCGGCATTCCTCCCGCTGTCCTCGCCGCGAACACCGGACGCGGTGGCGGTGGCGCGGGAGCCGGTGCGGGGCCGGCGAACGATGGGCCGATCATCGGCGATCCAATCGGTGCGGAAGGACTGAAGGAAGATCTCGAGCACGAGATGATTCCGTACACGCCACAGGAATTGATTGCCATCGCTGAGCGAGAGTACGCCTTCTCCCTTAGCGAGGTGAAGAAGGCCGCGCGCGACCTCGGGCTCGGCGACAACTGGAAAGCCGCGATGGAGAAGGTGAAGGACAGCTACGTCGAGCCGGGCAAGCAGCCGGAAATGATTCGCGATCTCGCGCGGCAGGCGGAGGCGTACTTCGACGCGCACGACTGGGTGACGATTCCGCCGTTGGCACGCGAAGACTGGCGAATGGAGATGCTCAGCCCGGAGCGCCAGAAGGTGAGCCCATTTTTCCTCGGCGGCGAATCCATCCTCGTGTCGTATCCAACCGCGGATATGACAGACGAGGACAAGCTCATGAGCTTACGCGGCAACAATCCGCACTTCTCGCACGCCACTGTGTTTCACGAGCTCAACCCGGGACATCATCTGCAAGGCTTCATGCAGGCGCGCTACAATCCACATCGCCGCATCTTCGGCACGCCGTTCTGGAATGAGGGACAGTCGCTGTATTGGGAGATGTTTCTCTGGGATCATGGGTTCCACGCCAGCGCGGAAGATCGAGTCGGTGCGCTGTTCTGGCGCATGCATCGCAGTGCGCGCATCATCTTCTCCTTGAACTTCCATCTCGGGAAGATGACGCCGGATCAGGCCATTCAGTTCCTTGTCGACACCGTTGGTTTCGAGCGTGCGAATGCGGAGGGAGAAGTTCGTCGCTCGTTCAATGGCAGTTACTCGCCCTTGTATCAAGCGGGCTACATGCTCGGAGGACTCCAGCTTCGCGCGCTGCATCACGAGCTGGTGGACAGCGGCAAGATGACGGAGCGCGGATTCCACGACGCCGTGCTCGAGGGCGGCGCGATGCCTATCGCCATGGTGCGTGCGCGGCTGGAGAAGTTGTCGATCACGCGCAACGGCCTGGCGCCGTGGAAATTCGCCGAGCAACTCCCTCCACCTGTACCGTGGGCGGGAGGACGATAATGCATGACGGCGCCCGATCGGAGCACGACGTCCACGACTCCTGAGTATCTGTCCGACCTTGGGGAGGCGTTGGAAGATTATCGCGGGAGCCGTGGGCGGACGTGCGCGACCCTGAGTGGCTATGCGGCGAGCTGCGTGATCGCTAGCGACTTCGTGAACATCCGGGCGGAAGTCCGGACGTCATGGGTCGCTTGCGTTCGGGGATGAGGCGTGCGGAGAGTGAGCCGTAACCGAAGATCCGTGGCGGATGTGGACGGATTGCCCTTGGTAGGCATGGATCTACGGTGCGCCGCGGACAACGACACACTGAGTCGGCTGACACGCCGCGATGGTAGATCCCGACACGAGATTCGCGTGGGCGGGATTACAGGACTGGGGTGTTGCGCAGACCAGTTGGAACTATCCGTCTTCACTTCGGTTTGCGATTCGGCGTCCAGTCCGCATCCGGTGCAGCCGGTTCCGGCTGGTGTTCTCCAACGTCATCCGTTCGAATGTGTGCATAGATGAAGTTCTCGGACGCTACAGGGTCTCCAAAGAGACGCCTGAGCATCGCGAGTTGACCCGCGTGCGTCATTGCGTCGGACAGTGGGCCCTGAAGGAACTGTTCGTCGGAGATCGTGGCCGATAGCTCGTCGTTGCCGAAGTCAGTCTGTAACGCGGCGAGCATTTCGTGGAAGCGCGCGACCTCCTCCTGCATCGTCGGGAGTGGCGCCGGCCGGTACGTGCCGCCGTGCAGCATCGTGCGGGCATAGCCAGTCACCGACGTCATGTGACGAACGAGTTCACCCGGCGTGCGGACATTATCGCCCGCCCGATACGTGGCGAACCCGGCGGGCGCACCGCGCAACGCCTTCTGCGTGCGATACGCAAGTGCAGCGAGGAAATGCTGGAGGAGACGTCGAGATTCGTTCATGAAATTTCGTTCATCACGGTGATACAGCGGGAGCTCATTGACGACGGTCTGGCGGAGTCGTACGGTATCTCCAGCCTCCCAACTTTCGCCAGCCATCGACATATGAAGCGGCGTGACCTCCTCCGCGCGTTTGGCGCCGCCACCGCGCTCGCGCTCCTCCCGCACGACGCCCTCGCGGTCTGGACGCGCGTGTCGACCGGCATTCGTCCAAACGCGGGTCTTCGCGACGATCAACTCGCGCTTATCGGCGCGCTGGCCGATACGATTTTTCCGCGCACGGATACGCCGAGTGCGACTGACGTGCTCGTCCCCGCGTTCGTCGACGTCGTGGTGAGCGAGAACTTCACCGACGCCGATCGTGACGCGTTCGTCGCCGGACTTGTTGCGGTCGACGCGCAGGTCAAGCGCGCCACCAACGCGTCGTTCGTCGACCTCGACGTCGCAGCACGCGGATTACAGATCGAAGCGCTGGAGGGCGCCGCGAATCGGCGCGCCGAGCCTGCTCGCACGTACTGGCGACTCAAGGGACTCATTGTGCATGGCTATTTCACGAGCGAGCCGGTGATGAAATCGGTGCTCAAGTACGAGATCATGCCGGGTGCCTTCGACGGCAATGCGCCCATGCCGGCAAAGGCGTCGCATGGTTGAGATCACGCATTACGACGCAATCGTCGTCGGCTCCGGCATCAGCGGCGGATGGGCCGCCAAGGAGCTCACGGAGCATGGCTTGAAGACGTTGGTGCTCGAAGCAGGCGGCAACGTGACCGCAGCGGATTTCGTCGAGCACGTACAGCCGTGGGAGGTACCCTTTCGCGGACTCGGCGATCGCAAGGCGCTCGAGCGCGACTATCCCAAGCAGCGCGATTGCTACGCCTGCGATGAGATCGGCCACAAGTTCTTCGTGAAGGATGCGGAGAACCCCTACACCAACCCAGCCGACGCGCCATTCAACTGGTTTCGCGGACGCCAGGTTGGCGGGCGCTCGATCATGTGGGGACGACAGGTCTATCGCTGGAGCGATCTCGATTTCGGGGCGAACGCGAAGGACGGCCATGGCAACGATTGGCCCATTCGCTACAAGGACATCGCGCCATGGTACTCCCACGTGGAGCGATTCATTGGTGTGAGCGGTTCACGCGAGGGCCTCGATCAACTGCCCGACGGCGAGTTCCTGCCGCCCATGTCGATGACGTGCGTCGAGTCGGACGCGAGCGCGAAGATTCGCAAGTCATTCGGCGGCGAGCGTGTCATGACGATTGGACGCGTGGCCATACTGACGAAGCAGCACAATGGCCGGTTGCCGTGCCACTACTGCGGCTCGTGCGAAAAGGGCTGCGTCACGCACTCGTACTTCAACAGCATCGCGTCAACGCTCCCGGCCGCGCGCAAGACGGGTAACCTCACGCTGCGCCCGAACAGTGTCGTGAGCGAAGTGCTTTACGACGCGAAGAAACGTCGCGTGCGTGGTGTGCGCGTCATTGACGCGAATACGATGGAGGTGCGCGAGTACACTGGTCGCATCGTCTTCCTCTGCGCGTCGGCCATCGAGTCCGTGCGACTGCTCCTGAACTCGAAGAGCGCGCGTTTCCCAGATGGACTCGCGAACTCGAGCGGGACACTCGGCCGCTACGTGATGGATCATCACTTTGGTTCAGGCGCGGGCGGCTCGTATCCAGGATTTCTGGACAAGCGCACGACTGGACGTCGGCCGAATGGCATTTACATCGCGCGCTTTCGCAATGTGAAGACGCAGCACCCCGACTTTCTGCGCGGCTACGGCATGCAGGGCGGCTCTGACCGATCGGGCTGGGGACGCGGTTCGTACACCGCGGGCTACGGCGCGGCGTTCAAGCAGTCGCTCATTGACGACCTGGGCAAGTGGGGCCTTTCCGCATCCGGGTGGGGAGAGACGCTGCCGCACGAAGACAATCGCATCACGCTCGACTCCGACGTCAAGGACAAGTGGAGTATTCCGTCCGCGCGTATCGACGTGCGGTGGCGCGAGAACGAGAAGGCCATGGACGCCGACATGAGGACGGCGATGTCCGAGATGCTCGATGCCGCTGGCTGCACGGATGTGCGATCGTGGGGGTCGAACAATCCGCCTGGACATTGCATTCACGAGATGGGCGGCGCACGCATGAGCAAGACGGCGGGCGAGGGCGTCGTGAACCGCTGGAATCAGGCGTGGGACGCGAAGAACCTGTTTCTCACCGATGGTTCGTGCATGGCCAGCAGTGCATGCCAGAACCCGAGCATCACCTACATGGCACTCACCGCCCGTGCGGTGTCGTATGCCGTCGCATCCATCAAGCGCGGAGAACTCTGATGACAGACATGACTCGACGACAGGCACTCGGTACCCTCGGCGCGCTGGCGGCTACAGGTATGGGAGGGGGTGACAAGCAGATCCTTCGACTCGCTACGCTCGCGCAGGATGACAAGCTGTCCGATACGCTCGCTCAGGATGAGAAACTCTCCGCGCACAAGACCGCGGGGCGCCTGAAGCACTCCATCTCGCGCTGGTGCTACGGAAAGATTCCCATCGACGAGTTGTGCGAGACGGCGAAGGGTATCGGCTACAAGTCCGTCGAGTTGCTCGACGAAAAAGACTGGCGCGTGCCGGCATCGCACGGCCTCGTGTGCGCGATGGCGAATGGCTTCGGCAAGATTCCGGTCGGCTTTAACCGGCCAGACCAGCATGACAAGCTCGTGGCGGACGGCGAGCGTATGATCCCATTGGCCGCGGAAGCCAAGGTGCCGAACATCGTGTGCTTCAGCGGCAATCGCGGCGGGATGTCCGATGGTGAGGGCATCACGAACTGCATTGCCGGCTTCAAGCGACTGACGCCGTTAGCGGAGCGTCATGGTGTGACGCTGTGCCTGGAGTTGCTGAACAGCAAGGTGGATCACAAGGACTATCAGTGCGATCACACCGCGTGGGGCGCGCAGGTGGTGCAAGGTGTGAACTCACCGCGCCTCAAGCTGCTCTACGACATCTACCATATGCAGATCATGGAAGGAGACGTCATCCGAACGATCAAGGACAACTATGCGCACATCGCGCACTTCCACACCGGCGGCGTTCCGGGCCGCAACGAAATCGACGATACGCAGGAGCTCAACTATCGGCGCGTGATGATGTCGATCGCGGACCTGGGATTCACAGGCTTCGTGGCGCAGGAGTTCGTGCCCAGGCGGCCGGATGCAGTTGCGTCGATGAAGCAGGCATTCGAGATATGCGACGTGTAGCCCTGCGCGGGTTGGACCGGACGACATCCATTTCCTGCGGCGGATGTTACGTCGCGATGCGCAGGCCGAACTCCGCGAAGTGACTGAAGTGATCCACGTTGTTCGTCGCGATCTCGGCACTGGATCGTAGCGCTATCGCGGCAATGATACAATCCGCGAGCGAGCCACGACGCCTGCCCGTGAGGTGGAACAGCCGAGCCGCTTGTGCCGCATCCTTGGCGGTTACCGGAAGCACGTCGCCGAGGGTGTGCGCAATTTCCGGGATTGCCGCGTCGGCAACGGGCCCGCAGAGAAATTCGGCCCACGCCATCGACGACACGCGCACGGTTCGCCCGGCGGCGTTCCAGCGACTCATCAGCTGCCATTCGCGAGATTCGTTCACGAGTGCGCCGATGATGAAATTCGCATCGAGATGAATCTCGGTCACCTACTGCTCCGATGCCGCGTGGTCGTCCTCTTGCGGGCCGAAGGATTCGTGAATCTCTCGCGTGTCCTTTTTCCACTGCCCCCATTGTTCCGAAGTCAGGTGACTCATTGCTTTCTGCGCACGACCCCACGCGTCGAGCTTCATCTGAATCTCCTCGGCGCGAGCGGCTTCGTCCGTCTGATTGATCAGACGTGAAAGGGCGTCGGACTTTGATGTGTTCCACTTCCTGGCGATGTCCGCCAGCTTCTTGACGGTCGGCTCGTCGAGGGAATACGTCGCCTTGATTTTTGGTATGGCCATACGCTTCAATATATGGCCATACTGCCTGAGCTGCAAAACGCAACCTTTTGCTCCCGAGCTCAAGGCCTCGTCGGACGCGTTGTGTTCACAGAGGGCTGTAAGAGATGCAGAAGCGGGCCGGGTGAGCGCAGCGAAGGACCTGCACCTGCTGTCGCGCCGCAGGTACAGGTCCTTCGCCTTGATCAATACGGCCGGCGCTACGGAGTGATCGTCCCTCCCTTTTGCGCGTTGAGCACCGTCGTACCGGCAGTCGCCGTCACAACGCCACTTCCCGCGCTCCAACCCGACGCATTCTCGACCCAGATCGTGCTCACACCAACCTTCAACGCCCACATCGGGTCATAGCCCGCTGCGGAGAAGTCCGGAATCGTTGCGTCAAAGGCACCAGCACCAACAGAGCCGACCGTCGCTTCGATCACGATGCTGCGCGGCGTGCTGCCCGACTGCTGGAAGTTCACGTAGAAGAACTGGTTGTACTCGACCTGCCGTGGCAACACGGATCGAAGGCGTACGTACGGCGCCGTCGCGGCGACCGTCACGGTTGGCGCAGACAACGCGGGGCCGAAGGTGAGCGTCTGATTCCCGAGGGCGGCAAAGAAAATTCCCGCCGAGCGGAGCGTCGTCGCCTGTGTCGGATCGGTGAACGCGGCCGGAGATAGTGCGCTCGCCTGCAAATAATGAAGATCGCCCGCGACCTGCTGTGCGCTCGGCACACCGTAGAACGTGCGCGACGCGTTGCCCGCACCGGGGTCGGTGGTGAGGAACCCGTTCGTGCCGCCCGCGGTGAGATAGAGCTCAGTCATGAGACTCTGATCTGAACCGAGGTTGTTCAGCGTTGCCGTGGCGGTGCCTGGGTTGAATGCCTCCGCGGCGCCGAAGTCGAGCACGGGAATGCTCGATCCGCTGGCCGGGTTCAAGCCGCGCCGAATGATGATCTTCGCCAGCGTCGTATTGAAGCTGGTGCCGGCGAACGTGAACGCGTTGCGTGTCGCAACCAGGTCGCGTGAGCCATCTGCCACGCCGTTGAGCGTGAACACTGTTC
>JBDTXZ010000113.1:0-8000 GCA_040005935.1 bacterium
CATCCGCGGCGAGAGAATCCGTAAGCGTGTCGTGGAGCACGGCGACGAGACCCGTGCCCGTGTATTCAGGATAGACGTCGATCGCATTGTTGCGCAGCGCGGCAAAGGCAATTTCCGTGGAGCCCAATCCGGGCCGCCTGTCGACCGCCATGCCGCGCGATTCGAGTAATTGCGCGAACAATTCGCAGAGCAGATAGGATTCGCCAAATGGCTTGGACGCAACGATGACCGGTTTTGCGGTTGCGCCGTGTTCCTGCTGCGCGCCAGCGGGCGACGTCAGCGCCGCGAGCGCGAGGGCAATGCGCAGCAGGCGAGAAGAACGGAGATTCAAGCAGGCACCAGCGCTGCAATGGCAGCGGACGCTCGCGACAACAACGTGGCGACGTACTCGGTCGCTGGTTGCGTCTGTAGCTCGACGAGCGTACCGCGCTGCTCGATGCGTCCTTCTCGCAGTACGACGATTTCGTCAGCAAGCCGCGCAGCCTCGGCAAGATCATGCGTGACGAACAACGTCGTGACGCCAAGCTCCGCGCGCATCGAGGCAAATGCGCCTTGAACGTCGGAGCGCGTAATCGCGTCCAGTGCGCCAAACGGTTCGTCCATGAGGATTACGCCAGGTCGCGCGGCGAGGGCCCGAGCCAAGGCGACGCGCTGTCGCTGTCCACCCGAGAGCTCGTGGGGAAAGCGGTTTCCGAATTTGTCGGCGGGCAATCCCACAAGCGCGAGCGCCGTTGCGGCCGCGTCGTTCGGTGCGGCGTCGCCGACGAGCGTCGGCACGAGGGCCACGTTTCTCAGCACGCGCCAGTGCGGAAGCAACCCGCCGTGTTGCGGGACGTATCCCACTCGGCGGCGCAGTGATTCGACAGCCTCTTCGCTGATGTCAGCGCCGCCAAGTGTGATGGTGCCACTCTCGGGCATCACCATGCGATTGAAGCAGCGAAGGAGGGTCGTTTTGCCGGAGCCGCTTTCTCCGACCAGGGCAACCGCAGCACCGCCGGCGACCTCGAGCGACACGTCGCGCACGGCGAGCTGCTGGCCATATCGGCACGTGACTCCGCGTGCTGACAGCCCTTGCGTCGATCGCTGTTCGGCGTGTGATGAACCGGTCATGGCGACAACGTACGATGTGCCCCCCGCGGTCGCTATTCCGATGGGTTGGCGCTGGAGTACCTGCGCAACAAACACGTGCAGGTCTTTTGCTGTGCTCCCTTCTGCTGCGCTCAGGCAGTCAGGACAGCATCTTCGCGGAGGCTCGTGAAACGGGAGTGGTCGAGAGGCCGTAGTTTGCGACAGACGCCAATGCGCCGACTTTTTCGTGTGTACCCCCATCCCAATATCGATGCTCGCTCAAGCTGACGTACAGGCTCCAACGACGCCCGCGCCGGGGCAGGTGATCGTGAAGCCGGGTACGAGCGCGCCGGAGGCCGTATACAGGGCGTTCAACGAACAGCGGAAAGAGCTGGCCAACCAACTCGAGAATCTCGAGGAGAAGCATCGCGACCTCGCCAGGCAGATCGCAGACCCCGCGACAGAGAAGTCTGTAAAAGCCGGACTCGAAGCGAGGGTGGTCGATCTCGATAAGCGCATCGCAGACGCCGACAAGCAGCTAGCAGCCGCGGATCAGAGCGTCGCACAAGCGGCTTCGGTGCCTGGCGCGGTGGTCGAGCCACCACGCCAGCAGCGAAACGGTCCGCCAGAAGAAGTTTTCTTCCTGGTCGGGATGTTCATCGTCGTCGTATTCCTCCCCTTGTCCATCGCGATGGCGCGGCGAATCTGGAAGCGCGGCGCTGCGGCCGTGACGGCATTTCCGCAGGAGCTCGCTGATCGGCTCAATCGGCTCGATCAATCGGTGGACTCGATTGCCATCGAAGTGGAGCGAATTGGTGAGGGACAGCGGTTCGTCACGCGCGTGATGTCCGAAGGCGGGCGGGCTATTGGCGGTGGCGCCGCACAGCCAATCGAGATTGGCGCTCGAGGGGAGAAGGCCAGGGTCGCGCGCGAAAGCGATCGTACCTGAACGGTAATGTCACATTGTCATCCCGCACGAGCGACCGCTCGTGTCGGGATCCTCGCTACGTCGCGTTTGGCCGGCTACCAGCGCCGCGATGGTAGATCCCGACACTCGCTTCGCTCGTGCGGGATGACAGGCTGACCAGTTGGAATCACTGGTCCTTCGCTGCTAGAACGACGCGCGCAACCCAGCGGTAATGGTCCGGCCCGGACGAATCGTCACGTTGTCCGGTTCACCGAGTTGGCCGCCGAGCAAGTTCTCGCCAACGACAAGGAGTGAGACGCCGCGATGCAGGTCGCGAGACGTTGTCAGGCGGAGATGCGTCTGGCCGTCGTACTTTTGCCAGTACGTGCGCAGGCGCGCGCCGGTCGGCTCGCGTTGCGGATTGGGATTCGGCACGGAGTACCACATCGCGAGACTCTTCCGGTCGTAGTTGATCCAGTCCCACGCGCGCGTAGCACCAAGCGTGGCGAACCAGGAGCCACCGAAGTACGTCGCCGTCATGCTGCCCGTGCGCGCCGGAACAGCCAGCATCCGATCACCAGGCCGAAGGTCGCCAAGGTAGCCGACCGCCAGCGTCCGAACCCGGCTATCCACCGAACTCATGGCCGTCGTGAGGGACAGCGGTCCGTGCGAGGCTGTGCCTTGGAGCTCCCAACCGGTATTGGTGATCTCGCCGACATTCTGGAGCTCGTAGCGCACACGTCGCTCCGGAAATCCAAAGTGCGCCAGGGTATCAATTGCAAGGGTCACGTTCTGGATGAGACCCGTGACGCGCTGATCGAAGCGCGTAAGCTGTACCGAGAGCGCGCGACCAAAATAGAGTTCCGCGCCTCCTTCGAACCCGGACTGCACTTCGGGATCGAGGGCAGGCAACACAGAGAAGTTCAGTCCACCGCTGCCTGGATTACCCGCGTAACCCAGATTGCCGGCGTATCCGGATGATGAGCTGCGAGCCGGAGTCTGCGGGGGACGGATTCCCTTGCCGTACGCGGCGCGCCATTTCAACTCCGCGCCACCGAGGTCGCGGACGACCGCGAGACCAACCATTGGCAGCAGCGGATAGCGGTTGCTTCCCGAAAACGCATCGTTGCGCTCGATGCGCAGACCGCCCGTGAGGAATACCGCGTCGTCCCACGAGGTGCTCACCTGCGATAGCAAACCGGTGTTGTGGTTCCAGGTCTCCGCGATCCTGTTGACGGCGGTGAAATACCGCTGGCCTGGAGGTCCCTGCTCTTGCGACGTGACCGTTGTTGCCTGGCGAAGCACAGAGTGCTCGACGCCGAGGGTGAGCGTTCCCTGAGGCGCTCCGTCGCCGCCGAAGTGAGCGACACTGCTCTCGCGCAACGTCACGCGATCTCCATTCCCCTGCGACGCACGAAGAGCAGAATCAAGCGGAGATGGAACAGGATTGGTCGCGTCCGCGACGTTGTTCAGGTGGTACCCATCGATTCCAGCCAACAGCGTGTGCGTCCACAATCCTTCGGTGGCGAAGGCGGCGCTGGTGGAGAGCGTGTACTCGCGCACGGACTGTGTGTTGCTCGCGGTCGGCGGGGCGAGGCCGGTCGACATCGCCAAGTGATTCGTCGTGTCGGCGGAGACCGGTGCAGGAAATGGAATGAGCGGATTGCGTCCGATCCCGGCACGCTTGTCGAAGATGCGTGCTGACATCGTGAGCGTCTCGCTCGCGGTAACCAGGCGTGCGTCTCCAGTGGCGGCGACTTGCCTGCTTTCAGACGAGGGAAAGAGCGCACCCGTTTGACCGTACGTCACGGCGAGTCCAGCGGAGCGCACGTTCGTTCCGGCGCGCAACGTGACGCGTTGTTCGTGCGTGGGCACAAGGCCCGGCGCGTACGCGCTGCTCGCAGCGCCAGCAACGCTGCGCACCTGCACGAGCGGCGCGGCCATTGAACCGCCATCGTGGCGTGTGAGCACGTTGATGACGCCGCTGATGGCGTCCGATCCATACAGCGCAGAGCCCTGCGGACCACGAATGACCTCGATGCGATCGACGACGTCGGGATTCAGCTGCGTGACGATCAGCGGATTCGCGACCTCGACACCATCGATGTAGATCTTCGGCGCGCTGGAGCCGAAGGAGCTCGCTCCCCGTATGCCGCCATACTGCGACACCAGCGAGGATGGCGATGGCGTCCATGACCACATGCCTGGTACAGCGGCGTCGAGCATTTCCGCGAGCGAGCCCATTGCCTGACGCCGGAGCTGGTCACCGTCGATTACCTCCATGCCGATGACGAGCGGACGGCGCGGTGCTGCGACGGCGTTTCCGGTGATCACCACGCGCTCGAGCACACTCATGCTGTGCAAGGCAAGCGGAGCCGCGGGCGCGGTCACCGCTGCCGGCGAGAGCACGACGCGACCCGCGACGACAAGGACCTGAACGCCTGCGCCACGGAGCACTGTGCTGAGCAATGCGCCGAGTGGCTGTTGATCGGCGGCGACGCACACGCGTCGATCGACGGGAAGATAGTCTGCCGAATACGCGAGCTTGACGCGCGAGACCGCAGTCATGCGATCGAGGGCATCGCGGAGCGAGATGTCATGCGCATGCAATGTGACGCGCGTGTCGAGCGGCGCTTCCCATCCACCACTGGGCGCCAAAACGACAGCATCCTCGCAGACACGCTGGGCGTGCGCCACGAGGGAAGAAAGAAAGATGAGCGCGGCAGTAGGGCCCGCGCGTCGAAGAGACAGGGCATTGCACAACAGGTACCTGAAACGATACCCAGGGCGCGTCGGCCTGGCCATCACTTCGCGGGCTTCGCCGCTGGCAGTGGGACGATGTGAAGCACGCCGTTCTCCTGGCGCAACGCGCCACCGAGCGCCGCCGCGACCACTCGGCCCACATCAGCCGCCGCAAAGCCGCGATCGAAGTCCGCCCTCAGCCGATGGGTTGCGAGTGCCGAATCGACCCGCAGCTCGATGCCGTACCACCGCCGTAGATCGGCGGACACCTGCGCAACGGGTGCGTCGCGGAAGACCAGGCGTCCGCTCGTCCAGGCGAGATCATCAGCGGACGCCGCACTGCGCTCGACGCGCACGGCACCGTCGGGCGCGACAACCGCACGGTCGCCCGCATGCAGTGTGACGGCCGGTGACCCCGGACGATTTTCCACCGCCACTGCACCCGAGTTGACGACGATGCGCGCACCTTCTGCCGCGTAGCTATGCACGGAGAACACCGTGCCCACGTCGCGGAACGAGGCCGCGCCCGTGTGCACGATGAACTGATGCCCTGCGTCATGCACGACGTCGAAACGTGCTTCACCCGTGAGCGTGAGCTCACGAGTGGCCGCGCCGAAATCCGGCGACAGCGCGAGCTCACTTCCCGGGCCGAGGAGCACTTTGCTTCCATCTGGGAGCTGGAGCGAATCCAGCACGCCGACGGCCGTCGCGTACTGTGTCCTGGTTCCAGCCGCAACACGCTCGGACGGGTTGGCAATCATCGACCGCAAGATGAGCCCTCCCCCAGCCACTACCAGCACCGCTGCCGCCGCCGCAAGTCGCGCATGGCGCCACCGCGCGCGATACATCTCGAGCGAGAACACGGACACGCGAGGCGATCGTCCTGGCGGCGGAGTGTCAACGGCCTGTGTGCGAACGTTCGCGAGTGCGCGCTCGATCTCGGCAGACGTTGGCGGTGCAGGATCGGACACCCGGACCGCTGAGTCGAGCGCGCGCAGCAACGCCGACTGCGCTGGAGCCGCCTCCAACGTCCGCTCGAGTTCCCGCTGCTCGTCGGACGAGCACTCGCCCGCAATGAAGCGCGCGAGCATGTCCCAGTCGGGGGTCGAGGGGTTGGTCTGGAGGCGGTCCTGATCACTCATGGTACTCAGACACCGGTGAGGCGAAGTACCCCATGTAGCGTGGAGTCGCATCGCGATTCGAGAGGCCTGCGCGGGAACTACCGTCTCCTCCGCACGTTACATTATGCATCGGCGCAGCCCGGTTGACCAACGATATATCTCACGTGGACGAATCGGAACTCCTCTCACGACTCCGTGAAGGCAACGACGATGCCTACTCGACGATTTTCCGGGAGCACTATCCGGGACTCGTGGTGAGCGCGACGCGTCTGCTTGGGGAGCGAGCGCTGGGTGAGGAAATCGCGCAAGACGTGATGCTCGAGCTCTGGCGACGTCGAGCGACGCTCACGCTGACTGGTCCCGTGCGCGCGTACCTTCAGTCTGCAGCGCGGAATCGCGCGCTCAACCGTCTGCGGCAGGCTCGCACGGCGCAGCGTGGCGAGGTGTACGTGCGTGGGCCGTCGGCGTCCCCCACAGCGGACTCGCGTGCGGTCGCGGGCGAGTTGGAAGTTGCGGTGGCGAACGCGATTGCCGCGTTGTCCGATCCGCAGCGCGAAGTGTTCGACATGAATCGGACGCGTGGGCTCACCTACAATGAAATAGCACAGTTGCTTGGTATCTCCGTCAAGAGCGTCGAGGCGCGGATGGGGCGCGCGCTCAAGCAGTTACGTGAGCAGTTGGCGCCGTGGTTGCCAGACGGCGGCGGGTGGTGACTCGCGGCGCGTGATCGCGTGCTCCAGTTCTGTAGGGTGTGTTCACGCTCGTGTGTCCTTGAGTCGTGCGTGAGGCAACGCGTGCGAGAGAGTCTCGCACATACCTCCGCAATCTCGGGGACACCACAATGACACGTAGCGTACGCTTCATCCTGCTCGGCGGCGCGGCCGTGCTTACGGCAGCGTGCGCGGAGAAAATCACGTCGACGACTGGCTCAACACTTCTCGACGCCGCGTTCACCTCGACACCACTGGGCTTTGAATCCGCCGCGAGCAGTTTCTCCGGCTCGAGTGGCGGTGAGGGAACGGCGTTCATGCCCGGCGACCGCGCAGGCCAGCGCGGGCCGAATGGGTTGGGACGCGGCCACGATTTCATGGGGGGCGGCTTCGGCGTCGATTTCCTCGGCGGTCCAATCGGCGGCGGACGTCCATTTGAGCACGGCGGATTTTCGTCAACGGCCAGTTGCACGTTCGCTGCGCCGACAGGCATCGTCACGTGTGCGCCTGAAACGCACGACGGTGTCACGATCAGCCGCACAGTGGCGTACAAGACAGCGGCGGGCGCCGCCCAGGCTGCGCAGGACAGCACCACGAACTCCATCGCGTTGCACGTGTCGGTGATCGGTACGCGCACGCGTCGTGATAACAGCGTAACGACGGTATCGAGCGTCAGCGATCGCACCGTCACAGGATTGGCGAGCACCGCGACGCAGCGCACTGTAAACGGTACGTCGGCGGGAACGGAATCGACGACGGGCACCGATTCGGTTGGCGCTTTTTCGGTCGCGCGTGTCATCGGGGATACGACGTCCGGCATCATCGTTCCCATTGTGAGCGGCAGGCCAACGTACCCAACGGCGGGCTCTGTGATCCGTTCGATGAAGGCGACGCTTACGTACACGGGTAAGACGCCGACCACCGCTTCTCGTCGCGAAGTGGTGACCTACGATGGGACGGCGACAGCGAAGCTCGTGATCACGCAGGACGGCGTAACAAAGAACTGCACGATCGCCCTGCCGCGTGGCAGGCCAGCCTGCTCGTAACAGTGAACCTGTGACAGGCAAACTGCACGTGCCGGTTCCTTGCTAAGCTCAGGACGACAAAAGCGCTGCGCATCATAGTTCGGCATCAAGAGAAGGCGGAAGCGACCATGCGCTTCCGCCCTTTCTTTCTATTGCAATGTGCGCGGTGGTCTTCAGCGCGGAAACGACAAGAGTCGGGCTAACGGATGCCCCCCGGCACCGGCACGCCCGACTCTTGTCCCATCCCCTTTTGGTCCCCCCGCAGCGAAACGGTCGCTGCGTTCGGTTTCCATCAATTGGACACACGAGCTCGATCCCACCCTACGTGCTCGTTCGCGGGTTTAGAACCAATGCTGTTCAAAGTAAGGGTGCGAGCCGATGGCATCCCGTACGCGAGCGCAGCGAGCGCGTGTCGGAACTTCCGTCC
>JBDTXZ010000114.1:0-7912 GCA_040005935.1 bacterium
CATCTCGCGCGGAAATCTCGAGACGAAGGTCGAAGCGATCATTCCTCGTGAGGCTGAGATCGTGATCTATTGCGCCAGCGGCAACAGGTCCGCCTTTGCCACGGAGACGCTCACGCAGATGGGCTATTCAAACGTGTGCTCACTCGCCGGTGGCTTTCGCGGTTGGGCCGAGTCTGGCGGGGACATCGACGAATGAGTGCGGGCGCGGCACACGCTGGGCCATGACGAAAGCGCAACTCGACCGTCTCGCGGAGCATCCGCTTATTGCACGCTTCATACAAGCGATGACCGAACGTCCTGCACGCGAGATCGAGGCGGTGGGTCCCGTTCGGCTGGCCGCGATCCTCCTCGTGTTACGTGCTCGTGAGGACGGAGAGCCTGAGCTGCTGATGATCAAGCGTGCCGAGGCGGAGAACGATCCGTGGAGTGGACATATAGCGTGTCCGGGCGGACGCATGGAGCCCACGGATCGCGATCTCACGGTGACGGCTGTGCGCGAAACGCGGGAGGAAACGGGCATCGACGTCGCGCGCGACGGACGAATTCTCGGTCAACTCGACGACCTGAGCCCGCGCTCCCCGATGCTTCCGCCCATCATCATCAGGCCATTTGTCGCCATCGTGCGCTCTGACGTCGAGATCCTTCCGTCACTCGAAGTCGCCAGCGCATTTTGGGTCCCCATCTCGGCGCTTCGCGAGCAAGGCGCGTGGGGCATGGGTCTGGTGCGCGCCGCGGGCGGCGAACGCAATGTGAGCACCTTTCAACACGGCGAGCACACGGTGTGGGGGCTCACGGAGCGAGTGCTTCGACAGTTCCTCGCCTACGCCGGAGAAAAGATCCGTGATCGGTGAACGGT
This sequence comes from bacterium, assembly GCA_040005935.1. Lineage (GTDB taxonomy): Bacteria > Gemmatimonadota > Gemmatimonadetes > Gemmatimonadales > Gemmatimonadaceae > AG11. The sequence goes on from JBDTXZ010000114.1 coordinate 857, forward strand.
GAGCGGTGGACCGTGAGTGCGTTGCCAGTTGCCGTTCACCGTTCACCGTTCACCTCAAGTGGTACTGCCCTGATCTCGCACATCAGGGCCATCGGATTTCCATCCGGGTCGCGAAACTCATCCAACCAGAGGTCGTGGTCCGGCATTTTGGCAATCAAGTGCGGCTCGCCCGGAAACAGAACGCCGCGCTCGACAAACAGGGCATGCGCCGCCGCGATGTCCGCCACCGTGAAGTAGAGCACTGAGCTCGCACCGGGCTTGAAGTCTCCCTCCGGGCCAGCGAGCATCAATCGCACTCCGCCAATGTCGAGAAAGGCGAGGTTGGGGCCGGCCGAGAAGAGAAAGGTGAGCCCGAGCTTGTCGCGGTAGAATTCGACGGCGCGTTCGACATCCGACACAGTGAGGGCGATCTGGCGGACGGCGGTGATGTCGGTCCGGGCGGATTGTGTCGGCATGGGTCACAACGTATGGGTTGAGATATTTAGCTACGCTAACTAACATACGGCACCATGCCGCCACGTCAAGCCACTGCCCAACCGCCCGTTGCCGGCTCACCAGAAGCCGTCGCCGACAGGTTACACTCGGCGGCTATCCACCTGCTGCGCCGACTCCGTCGCGAAGATGACGCGTCAGGCATCAGCGCCCCTCGTCTTTCGGCACTGTCCGTCCTCGTCTTCGGCGGCCCCAGAACCATTGGCGAACTCGCCAAGGTGGAGCAGGTGCGCGTGCCGACGATGTCGCGTCTCGTCGCCGCGCTCGAAGCGGGTGGACTTCTGCGTCGCGTTCCCGATGCCTCGGACCGCCGCGTGGTGCGTGTCGAGGCTACTGCCGCCGGTCACGCTCTTCTGCACGCCGGTCAGCGCCGCCGCGTTGCCGCATTGGCCGCAGACGTCGCTCGCCTCACCGCACGAGAACGTCAGGCTATTGTGAAAGTCGTTCCACTTCTTGAAAAATTGGCGGGTCGGTAAGCGACAGAATGGAAGTACGGCGGGGGTTGCATTATGTTCGCCTCAGAATACGTTTAGGCGAACCTAAATAACTACTTCGCCTCGCCATGAACGCTCGTCGCAACCAAATGACGCCGGATCCAGTACTTCCCGACCCCAATCAAGGCTGGCGGCGTGCGCGCGTTGCGCCGAGTCTGGCCGAGGTATACCGAAGCGTCCCGATTGGGAATCGGTCGAAGTGGCGAAAAATGCTCGCTTTCGCGGGACCAGGTTATCTCGTCGCCGTCGGATACATGGACCCCGGCAACTGGGCGACCGATCTGGCGGGCGGATCGCGATTTGGCTACACGCTCCTGAGTGTCATCCTGATTTCCAACCTCATGGCGGTGCTCCTTCAGGGACTTGCCTCGAAGTTGGGCATCGTCACCGGACGCGACCTCGCACAAGCATGCCGAGATCACTACAGCAAGCCGGTCGTATGGGCACTCTGGATTCTGTGCGAAGTAGCAATCGCCGCGTGCGACCTCGCGGAGGTCATCGGCTCGGCCATCGCGCTCAACCTGCTGTTTGGCATCGCGCTTCCAATAGGCGTCGCGATCACGGGCTTCGACGTCCTGCTTCTTCTGTATTTGCAGAACAAGGGTGTGCGCGTCCTCGAGGCGCTCGTCATCACGCTCGTCGCAACTGTCGGTGTGTGCTTCGGCTTCGAGTTGATGCTTGCACGCCCCGATCTCATGGGCGTCGCCAAGGGCTTCATTCCGACGATGGACATCATGTCCAATCCGGACAAGCTCTACATCGCCATCGGTATCCTTGGCGCCACTGTGATGCCGCACAACCTCTATCTGCATTCGTCCATCGTGCAGACACGCCGGTATGAAGAGAATGCCGAGGGGCGACGCGAGGCCGTCCGGTACGCGTTCATAGACTCGACCATCGCGCTTTCGTTCGCGCTGTTCATCAACGCCGCAATCCTCATCGTCGCATCCGCGACGTTCCATACCTCTGGCAATTCTGCCGTCGCTGAAATCCAGGACGCCTTCAAGCTGCTCACGCCGTTGCTGGGCGCCGGCGCGAGCACCGTGTTCGCGCTCGCGTTACTGGCGTCGGGACAGAATTCGACGCTGACGGGCACCCTCGCCGGCCAGATCGTCATGGAAGGCTTTCTCGACATTCGGATCCGCCCGTGGCTCCGTCGCATGATCACTCGGCTCATTGCCATTGTACCGGCGGTCATCGTCGCGATTATCGGTGGCGAGTCGGCGACCGCGAGGCTGCTCATTCTCAGCCAGGTCATTCTCAGCCTGCAGCTATCGTTTGCGGTATTCCCGCTGGTAATGTTCACGTCCGACAAACTCAAGATGGGCGAGTTTGTGAATCCAGTCTGGCTCAAGTTCCTCGCGTATCTGGTGGCGACCGTGATCGCCGTGCTCAACATCTGGCTGCTGTTCTCGACGGTGCGGGGCTGGCTGTCATAGCGCGACCACGAACCCGATCATCCCCGACATGTATACGCGAATTCTCGTTCCGCTCGAGCACTCCGACTACGATGACGCGATCGTTGCGCACGTGCGCGACTTGGCGCTGCTGTGTCAGGCGTCCATAGTCTTCATTCACGTTGCCGACGGGTGGGCCGCGCGAAATCAGCACCAGCTCGTGCTCCGCGAGAGCGACGAGATGAAGCAGGACCGCGCGTATCTCGAATCGCAAGCGCACGGGCTCGAGGCAGCTGGGCTCGAAGTGGAGTGCATCCTCGCGGGCGGGGACCCCGCGAGCGAAATCGCCGCTGCGGTCGATCGCGAAAAATGCGACCTGGTCGCAATGAGCACGCACGGCCACAAGGGCGTACAGGATCTCCTGCGCGGTAGCGTTGCGAGCGACGTCCGCCACCGCACCACCGTGCCTGTTCTCATGGTGCGTGGCGCGCCGCGCCGAGTGCGCCCGGTCTGATGACCACGCCCGTCCTTCCTCTCAGCGGTCCGGTCGAGGACTATCTCAAGGCGATCTACGATCTCGAACGGGTGGGCGAGCCGGCATCGACGAACGACATTGCGCTTCGACTCGCGATCTCTCCGGCATCCGTAAGCGGGATGGTGCGTCGTCTTGCCGATCAGGGATTGATTACGCACGAGCCGTATCGTGGCGTTCGTCTGACACGCGAAGGACGTACTGCGGCGCTCCGCACATTGCGTCGCCACCGTATTCTCGAGTGCTATCTCACCGAGGTGCTCAACTATCCGTGGGATCGTGTGCACGATGAGGCTGAGCAACTCGAGCATGCCGCCTCCGAAGAGTTGATCGATCGGATGGCGGCCGCACTTGGCAACCCGGTGCGCGACCCGCACGGTGCCCCGATACCGACGCGCGATGGCACAGTAGAGGAAGCAACGCTCCGGACGCTTGCGGACGTGGCTCAGGGAGAGAGGCTGCGAGTGCGCCGCGTGGAGGACGACGACGCCGAGCGCTTGCGCTATCTGGCGGAGCTTGGAATCAGGCCAGGTGCGCTGGTTCGCATCCTCGACAAGGCGCCGTTCGAGGGGCCAATCACGCTTTGGGTAGACGATGCAGGCGGTGGGGCCACGCGAGCCGTCGGAGTCGCCCTGGCGCAGCAGGTGTTCGTTGAGGCGGTCGCGGACCAATGAGGCACTGCAGCTGATTCAGGCAGCACGACACAGGGCGCCCCGCGAGGCGCCCTGTGTGTTTTCGACTAATTCACTCGTCTGGCAAGAACTGCGAGGCCGTCTTAGGCGCAGATCAACGAGTGTCGAGCCGCCGCGCTGAGTCCGTTGCATCCGGACCTGGCTTGGAAGCGGGATTGCCATCGACGCGATCCTTCATGTCGTCGGCGACATCCGCCACCTTGTTTCCGACTTTCTCCGCGGTGTTCTCAATGCTGCTGGCGGCCGCGCCGATTGTCGATCGCCCGCGCTGGAAGCCTGCGCCTGCGTAGTCGTTCATGCCGGCCCATGAGCCGTTGTTCCTGGCGTTGTCGCCTGACCATCCGCGCTCGAGATCATGCGAGACCTCGCTCCAATCCTTCTTGGAGTATTCCGGATTATGCGCGGCGACGTGACCCAGGTGATATGCCGGCCGGACGTCATCAAAGGAGCGATCGGCAACCCGATTCGGTGACGATTCGTAGTGCGAGCGATAGTACTCGTCATCGTTGCTCGAAACCGTGCTCGCTGCTTCCGTTACGGCGCGGCCACTCCACCATCCACCCATCGCGCCGGCGATTCCGCCAATCACCGTTCCGATTGGTCCCGCGAGCGAGCCAATCGCAGCGCCTGCGAGCACACCGCCGATACCGCCCACCGCCTCGCCCGCTTCGTCAACGTGGCTGGGATTGCTATCATGCGACCCGAGTGCCTTGTCTTTCGCCAGCTCGATCCGTGAATCCGTCGAGTCATTGATTTTGTCGCGATCGTCCATGAATCCTCCCGTGATGAGGTTTGCCTTTCCTTACCAACAAGGCAAAAGCGATACCGAACGGCAACGCGTCCGAGTTTGCCCGCAACGCGGCTTGACACGGCGAGCACCATGGCGCCGATTCCCCGTATGACGACGCGGATCCGCCTGGGCACACAGGGCTGGAATTACGATGCGTGGGTTGCGCCGTTCTACCCGACGGAGACGCGTCCATCCGATTACCTCAGCGTCTACGCGCGCGCCTTCGACACAGTCGAGGTCGACTCGACCTTCTACGCTGTACCACCGGTGAAGACGGTCCGTGGCTGGTATGATCGCACGCCAGACGGGTTCATTTTTGCGCTCAAGCTGCCTCAAGAGATCACGCATGAACGCCGATTGCGCGACAGCGCCGACATTGCCGACCTGTTTTTCGATCGTGCACGAGAGCTTGGGACGAAACTCGGACCAGTGCTCATTCAACTCGGCCCCGATTTCGGTCCTTCGGAACTGCCCGCCCTCGCGAGCCTGCTGCCAACGTTGCCGCGTGACATCAAGTTCGCGATCGAGTTTCGGCAGCGAGCGTGGATCAACGAGGGTGTGATGGCGTTGCTCGCCGAGTATGGCGTCGCGCTCGCGCTCACCGATGCGCGATGGGTTCCGCGTAACCAGATGCTCGCGCTGGCGGGTCGGCCTACGGCAGACTTCTCCTACATTAGGTGGATGGGCGGCAACCGCGAGATCGTGGACTACTCGCGCATCCAGATCGATCGCTCGCGCGAGCTGGAACAATGGGCGGGGGTGTTGGCGACGCTCGCGAAGGTCCGCGTGAAGGTGTACGGATACGTGAATAACCATTTCGCTGGACACTCTCCGCAGAGCGTGCGCGAATTGCAGCGCCTGCTCGGCCAGACGCCCAGAGAGCCGGAAACGCTCGGCGAACAGATGTCGTTGTTTTAGGTGAACGGTGAACGGTGAACGGTGAACGGTGAACGGTGAACGGTGAACGGTGAACGGTACCTGCGCGACCGCAATGTCATCCTGAGCGAGCGAAGCGAGTCGAAGGACCTGCACCTTGGTACGGCGATCCTCATTCAAACCGACGAACATGGCAACCACACTCGACCGTGCGTTTGCAAGCTATGCCAGATCTCATAGCGCAACGCAAATCGGCACACAGGGATTCGCCTGGCATGCATACGCTGTTGTTGCCGCAGCAGCGATGGTCGTCGTCGGCCTGATCTGGGACATCTCGTGGCACATGTCCATTGGCCGAGACACCTTCTGGACGCCCGCCCACATGCTGATTCAAGGCGGCGGATTGCTCGCTGGACTCAGCTCAGGCGCGCTGGCCCTCCACACGACATTCCGCGGCACGCCAGAGGCGAAGGCGAGCACCGTGTGGTTCTGGGGATTCCGCGCTCCATTTGGCGCGTGGGTCGCAATTCTCGGATGCGGAGCGATGCTGACGTCCGCGCCGTTCGACGACTGGTGGCACAACGCGTACGGCCTGGACGTTCGCATCATCAGCCCGCCGCACATCCTGCTTGGCATCGGAATGATGGGCATCGTGCTGGGCGCGTTGCTGCGCACGCTCGCACTGCAGAATCGTGACGACGTCAACACACGCGTGCTGGCAGCACGGCTGTTCACGCTGTCGTCGGGGCTGTTCCTGAGTATTCTCGCCGTGCTGCTCATCGAGTGGTCCAGCCGCAACGCGATGCACGCGGGAAGTTTTTACACTGCGCTCTCGATGACGCTCCCCATTGTGCTCGTGGCCACCGCCGTTGCGGGGCGCAGCCGCTGGCCCGCCACGACCGCAGCGGCGATCTACATGATCGTATTGGCGGGCACCTGTTGGTTGCTGATGTTGTTCCCGGCGGTTCCAAAACTCGGGCCGATCTACCGCGACATCACGCACTACGTGCCGCTCGACTTTCCCCTGCTGCTCGTCGTGCCGGCATTCGCCATCGATCTTACGTGGAGACGGGTTCGCGATTGGCGGCCACTGGCCGCAGCGCCCGCCCTCGGTGGTGCATTCCTGATTACGCTGCTACTGGTGCAGTGGCCGTTTGCAAGTTTTCTCATGGAACATGGCCGCAACTGGTTCTTCCACATCGACAACTTCGTGTATTGGCGGAACGTGCCATCGGAGCGGTTCGCGTATCGGTTCTACGCCACGGCTCCGGGCGCTCAGCCATTCGTCGTGAGCCTCGCGTACGCGTTCGGCTATGCGACACTTGCCAGCTTGTTTGGAGTGTGGCGGGGGCGTTGGATGGAGCGAGTGCGCCGCTGATGCGTCTCATGGCGTCGCTCGGCCGATGTGCCGCTGCGCTTTCCCTCGCGGTTGTCGTTGCTGCGCATGTCGGCAGCCCGGATGTGTACTACTCCGGCATGGCGGGTCCATACGCAATCGACGTCGCCATACGTCCGCCCAAGGTGGTGCCGGGGATTGCGCAGGTGAACGTGCATGTGCGCGACTCGAGTGTAAGCCGGGTGGTCGTGCGCCCTGTCTTTTGGCGCGCTGGCACGAAGGGCGCCCCAACAGGTGACGACGCGAAGCCAATTTCGGGAAAACCCGGATCGTTTACGGGCGAGCTCTGGCTCATGGCTACCGGTTCGTACAGCGTGACTGTCACCGTGAGTGGACGGGCGGGCACTGGCACTGTCGTCGTACCCGTTGCCTCAGTGGCCACCGGAC
>JBDTXZ010000115.1:0-7875 GCA_040005935.1 bacterium
CATCAAATGCATGATCACCTCGTACGCCCACTTGCCAAGGAACAGGAAGAAGCCGTTCAACAGGACGTGGTCCGCAAAGAACACTGCTTTCAATCTCGACCAACCGAAACCAATCAGCGTCATCGCAAATGCTCCCGCGCCAAACGACGCGAGTGCGAGTGAGTCGGATGCGAGTCCAACGAAGAGACCGAACACCGCCGCAAATCCCGGACGCACTCGCACAGAGACGAGCAGCAGCGCGATGATCAGAAAGTCGGGCGACGCGCGCCACGCAAGCAATGGACGAAGCGTGTAGTGCAGCAGAATCAGGATCGCGCACAGCAGGATCGTGCGGATGGTCGCGCCCCAGTTCATGGCCGAACTCCCCGCGATGTGTCTCGCCTGATCGAGTCGGCGCGTGCCGCGGCGATACTGTCACGCCGTTGGCGGCGAATGCGCGCCGCCGCAACGCTGTCACGTCCGACGCGGGCGAGCGTCGCGGAATCGGGCGGCACTGCGCTGCCAGCACGCGCGACGGTGTCTCCACGTGCGACGGCTTTCCGCTGCATCGAATCTGCGAGCACTCGTGCGGACGAATCAATCGCCGCGCGCCGCGCCGCTGCCTCGGCCGTTGCGGACTGGCGCGCCATTGAATCGCCCGCCGCCACAATGCTCTTCGTGGCCGAGTCAATCGCGCCAACGCCAGCCCAGACGGTCGGCAATCCGGCGGCGGCCGCGCGCTGAGGCGTAAGAATCATCACCGCGGTCAGTTCCGTGGGATTCACCGCGGGGCGAAGCAGGTACGTCCGCGCCCACGCCTCACTCGTGCGTATTTCGCCAAGCACCACGCCAACGGGAATTCCCTTCGGATAGATGCCACCAAGCCCCGAGCTGTAAACGACAGCACCTGGCTTCAGCGTCGCACGAAATGGCACCCCGCGCATCTCGAGCAGGTAGCGCTCGGAGCGCAGGTATGCGGGCTCCTGCGTCGTGCTCGAGGTGCTAACGTGCGGCTGAACAATCCCGAATGCGCTGTCGTTAGCGGAAATGGCGCTCACGCGAAAGTCGGGATGCGCAAACAGGATCGCGAGGCTCATTGTCGGGTCGACGGTTTGCACGACGCCGACGACTCCCTCTGGTGCGACCACCAGGCTCCGCTCACGCACGCCCGCGTTTGATCCCGCACTCAGCGTGATCGTAAAGTCTTCCGCGCGACCCCGCCCTTGCAAGGCTTCCGCCGGAATGAATCCCCACTGCAGCTTTGCGCCCAGCCCAATGAGCTTGCGCAGCCTGTCATTCTCCATGTCGAGCGTGGGCACCCGCGCGGCCGCCAGCGCGAGTGTGTCGCGGCGCAACTCCACGCGTTCCGACGAGAGATATGCAGAGCGCCATCGCTCCGCACTCCGCTGCAATCGAATCAGTGGCGCAACCAGCGTGCGGCGCAAGGTGCCTGCGAACGGCTCCCGGAGGTTGACGGGCAGGACCATCGCGATGAGTGACAGCAAAATGCACGCGACAAAAATGGCGACGTCCACCCGCGCTGTGAATCGAGACGCTCGCGCCACGCGCGCCTCAGGTGCTCAGGACCGACCAGTACTTCTCCTCATCGTCGAGGATGCGCCCCGTGCCGCGCACCACGCACGTCAAGGGATCCTCGTCGACGTGAATCGGCAATCCCGTTTCCTGGCTGAGCAGAAGATCGAGGCCGCGAATGAGTGCACCACCACCAGTCATGACGATGCCGCGATCCACAATATCACTGGCCAATTCGGGCGGCGTAATCTCGAGCGCGCGCCGCACGGCATCCACGATCTGCTGAATGGGTTCCTGCACCGCTTCCCGTATCTCGGTGGAATGCACGCGCACGGTCTTGGGAATACCGCTCACGAGATCGCGGCCCTTCACTTCCATCTCGCGCTCATCGCCAATGGGCGCCGCACTGCCAATCTGAATCTTGATCTGTTCCGCGGTGGGCTCGCCAATGAGCAAGTTGTAATTCTTCCGCATGAACTGCACGATCGACATATCGAGCTCGTCGCCGCCCGTTCGAATTGAGGTGTCACTCACGATGCCGGACAGCGCAATCACGGCGATTTCCGTCGTGCCGCCGCCAATATCGATCACCATGTTGCCGGTGGGTGTCTCGACCGGAAGACCAACCCCGATCGCAGCCGCCATGGGCTCAGCCACCATGAACACTTCTTTCGCGCCCGCACCAAGCGCAGAGTCGCGAACGGCGCGACGCTCCACCTCGGTAATGCCACTCGGTACACAGACGATAACGCGCGGCTTCACCTTGAAGACGTGGTTATCGATGATGAGCTTGAGGAAATAGCGGAGCATCTTTTCCGTCACGTCGAAGTCAGCGATGACGCCGTCCTTCATGGGCCTCACCGCAATCACACCTTCCGGCGTGCGTCCCAGCATGCGCTTCGCTTCGAGACCGACCCCCTTGATCTGCTTGGTCGCGCGATCAATGGCGACCACGGAGGGCTCGTTGAGGACGATGCCTTCGCCCTTGACGTAGATGAGCGTATTGGCCGTGCCGAGGTCGACACCAATCGCGTTCGCGGGGAAGAGACTTCCCGACTTGAAAAAGGGCCAGCGCATCAATCCGGGGTTGGGGCGCTCGCCCCGGTTACAGGGAACGAGCCGTACACGTGACGAGGGCGGAAAACGCCGAAAGCTAGTCCCCGAGATGACGAGGGGCAAGCCGTTGTAAATTCACAACCTACGTGATCTTGGACACACTTTCAAAGTGCAGCCCGCGAGCTCGCACGCTATATGGCAAAAGGCACACCGAAACCAGTCGATGTGCCTTTCCAATATCGGACCGAAACGCGCTACGAGCGAATCAATCCAAAAACTGCGCGGGAGCGTGATACTCCATGCCGAAGGCCTCTGCCACGCCTTCGTACGTCACCTTCCCCTCCGCAACGTTCAATCCCTTCAACAAAGCAGGATTTTCCTTGAGTGCCACCTTCCAGCCCTTGTTGGCCAGCTGCATCGCGTACGGAAGCGTCGCGTTCGTCAGTGCGAGCGTAGACGTGCGCGGTACGCCGCCCGGCATGTTCGCGACCCCGTAGTGAATGACGCCATCGACGACGTACGTGGGGTTCTCATGCGTGGTCGCGTGAATCGTCTCGACGCAACCGCCCTGGTCGATCGCCACATCCACAATCACTGAACCCGGCTGCATCAGCTTCAGATCCTCTCGGCGCACGAGCCGCGGTGCCTTCGCGCCCGTAACCAGGACGCCGCCGACAACAAGGTCGGCGGTCTTGATCTGCTCGAGAATATTGTGGCGATTCGAGTAGATCAACTGAACGTTCGCAGGCATCACATCGCTCAAGTAGCGGAGCCGGTCGAGCGAGACATCGAGGATGACGACCTTGGCGCCCATGCCTGCTGCCATCTTTGCGGAGTTGATACCGACGATACCGCCGCCCAGAATGACGACCTTGGCCGGCGCAACACCGGGCACTCCGCCTAAGAGCACGCCACGGCCGCCATACAGCTTCTCGAGGTACTTGGCGCCTTCCTGGACCGCCATCCGGCCGGCGACTTCGGACATTGGAATGAGCAGCGGAAGGTCGCGGTTTGGCATCTCGACCGTCTCGTACGCGACGCAAGCGGCGCCGCTGGCCAGGTGCGCCTTCGTCAGCTCTTCATCCGCTGCGAAGTGGAAGTAGGTGAAGATCAACTGATCTTTCCGCATGTGCGGCCATTCGACCTTGATCGGCTCTTTCACCTTCATGATCATGTCGCCGTCTCTCCAAACCGTCGCTGCGTCCGGAGCGATCTGCGCGCCAACGCTCGAATAGTCATCGTCGCTGAAGCCGCTGCCGAGGCCACCGCCCGTTTCGATGAGCACCGAGTGCCCGGCGGCAACGAGCGACTCCGCGCCCGCCGGCACGAGCGCGATGCGGTTCTCGTTGGTTTTGATTTCCTTTGGAACGCCGATTTTCATGGGGCGGACTGTGGTTGCGTGTGAATTTGTCGAGCGAGCGGACAAACTAATTCCTGTCGCCCTGAGCCGAAGCCCCAGGACGACCGTTCCTAAAACTCATCACCGGGCCCGAGCGATACAACCGTCTGCCGCTCAGGACCAAAGAAGTCGCGCGCAACTTCCGCGATCTGCTCTTCGGTCACCGCGTCCACGAGCGCCAGCATTTCGTCAAGCGAACGATACGGCTCATCGTAGAGCTCGACGCCGGCACAACGGTACATGCGAGCACTGACACTCTCGAGCGACAACGTGATCTGCCCCTTGAGTTGACTCTTGCCCATCGCAAGTTCAGCTGCCGGCAAACCATTCGTCGCCACGGATGACAACTCGGCGTCGATGGCATCGAGTGCCTCGCGCGCCGTGTCGGGTCCGGTGCCCACGTAAACACCATGCATGCCGGTATCGGCATGAAACGATTGGAACGTGTAGACGCTGTAGGCGAGGCCCAACTCCTCTCGCACGCGCTGGAACAAGCGCGAGCTCATTCCACCGCCGAGCAGGACGCTCAGCAGCACGAGCGCATGTCGCCGCCGATCGCCGTGCGCCACCGTCGAGCTGCCGACGACGATATGCGCTTGCGCGCCGTCGCGCTTTACGTGCTTGCGCGACGGCGGCAACGCTATGGGCGGCGGAACGAGAAGCCGGGTGCTGTCGCCAGGACGATCCTCGGTCCAGCCGGTCCGCTCCAGCGACGCGAGCAGCGCGTCGTGCTCTACGTTGCCAGACGCAGCGACGATGAGCTGCGACGGATGGTACGCTCGCGCGTGAAGCGCTTGCAGGTCGTCGACGCCGAGCGCCGACACCGAATCACGTGTGCCGAGAATCGAGTAGCCGTACGGGTGCGGTCCCCAAAGCGCTTCGTTGTGGAGCTCATAGACAAGGTCGTCTGGAGTATCTTCCACCATCGCGATCTCTTCCAGCACGACCTTTCGTTCGAGCTCGAGATCCTTCTTGCGCAGCAGCGGACGGAAGACGAAATCGCCGATGACGTCGGCCGCGATGTCCAGATGCTCGTCCAGCACTCGGGCCTGATACACGGTGTGTTCACGCGACGTATATGCGTCGAGCGAACCGCCGAGCGCTTCGAGTTCCAGCGCAATCTGCTTGGCAGAGCGTTTCGCGGTGCCCTTGAAGACCATGTGCTCCAAGAGGTGCGACACACCCATCTTGTCTCGCGTCTCGTGGAGCGACGCGGCGCGTACCCATGCCCCGAACGCGACCGACCGCACACCCGGCATCCGCTCCGAGAGTACGGTCAGTCCATTGGAGAGCACGGTCCGGCGGAATCCCGCCGGCGTGTCACCGGAGCCCACTAGCGGCGGCCGCGGCCTCCACCGCCACCGCTCCGCGGACGATCTTCGCGCGGCGGGCGATCACCTTCCGGACGCGGCGGACGTGCCTCCTCTTCCGGCATGCCCTCCGGACGCTCCTGAAGCGCCTTGATCGACAGACGCAGGCGGCCACGCTCATCGCGGTCGAGCAGCTTCACCGTGACGCGATCGCCCTTGTTCACGACGTCTTCCGTCTTGTCCGTGCGGCCGTGCTTCAGCTCGGAAATATGCACCAAACCCTCCGTTCCGGGCATGATCTCGACGAACGCCCCGAACGCAGTCGTCGTCTTGACCGTGCCTTCGTAGGTGGCGCCAATTTCCGGCTCGGCGGTGATGGCCTGCACCATTTGACGAGCGCGCTGCATCGCTTCGCCACCGACGGCAGCGATGGTGACGAGACCCGTGTCATCGACCGTGAGCTCCGCGCCCGTTTCGTCCTGGATGCCGCGGATCGTCTTGCCCTTCGGTCCGATGAGATCTCCGATCTTCTCGGGGTTGATCATGAGCGTGACGATACGTGGCGCATAGGCGCTCAGCTCTTCACGCGGCGCCGAAAGCGCCTTGTTCATTTCGTCGAGGATGTGCAGGCGGCCTTCCTTGGCCTGTGCCAGCGCCTCCTTCATGATCTGCAGGTCGAGACCTTCGATCTTGATATCCATCTGAATCGACGTGATGCCATTCGCCGTCCCGGCGACCTTGAAATCCATGTCGCCCAGGTGATCCTCAGTGCCGAGAATGTCGGTGAGGATCGCGTACTTCTTGCCTTCCTTGATCAGGCCCATCGCCACTCCGGCCACTGCACCGCGAATCGGAACGCCCGCATCCATCATCGCGAGCGAGCCGCCGCAAACAGAGGCCATCGAGCTCGAACCGTTGGACTCGAGAATTTCAGAGACGATGCGCAGCGTGTACGGGAAATCGGCAAAGTCCGGCAGCACGCCCTGTAACGCGCGCTCTGCCAAGTTGCCGTGGCCAATTTCACGACGCGACGTGCCGCGCATCGGCCGCACTTCGCCCGTGGAGAACGGCGGGAAGTTGTAGTGCAGCATGAACGACTTCGTCGTTTCGGTCGGGCTGTCGATCGTGTCGAGGCGCTGCACGTCGTTCGCGGTACCAAGCGTTACTGCGACGAGCGCCTGCGTCTGGCCACGCGTGAAGAGCGCCGAGCCGTGCGCACGCGGCAACAATCCGTTGTCGATGCTGATCGGACGGACTTCGTTCGTCGCACGGCCGTCGACGCGCTTCTTGGTCGTCAGCACCTGCGAGCGCAGCGCGTTGTACTCGAGATCACCCAGGATGTTCTTGATCTCCTTGGCGTTGTCCGGCAGGTCGGCGAGAAACGATTCGGCGACTTCCTTCTTCACGAGCTCCACGGCCTGGACGCGCGTCTGCTTGTCCTTCTGGTTGAGCGCGGCGGCGATCTTGTCGTCGGCCGCAGCCTTCACCTTGTCGAGGAGACCGTCGGTTGTGGCAGCCTTCTCCCACTTGAGCTTCTCCGTACTGTCGGCGGCCTTGAGCAGCTCGTGCTGGTAGCCGATCAGCTCCTTGATGCCCGCGTGCGCGACGGTGATCGCTTCGACCACATCCTCTTCGCTCACCTCGAGGGCACCGCCCTCGACCATCATGATCGATTCCTGCGTGCCGGCGACGACCAGCTCCATGTCGCTGTACTCGAGCTGCTGGAACGTCGGGTTCAGTACCCAGTTGCCCTGTACGCGCCCGACGCGGACGCCGGCAAGCGGTTCGGCGAACGGAGTACGGCTCGCGTTGAGCGCGTATGAAGTTGCTACAAGCGCGAGGACGTCAGCCTTGTTCTCCTGATCCGCGGAAATGACATAGCAGAACACCTGCACTTCGTTCTGGAAGCCTTCCGGGAAAAGCGGGCGGATCGAGCGGTCGATGATGCGGCAGCTCAGGATCTCGCCATCGGTGGGGCGTCCTTCGCGCTTGATGAAGCCACCGGGGATCTTGCCGGCCGCGTAGGTCTTTTCCTTGTATTCGACGGTGAGCGGGAAGAATGGGAGCGGACTCTTGTTGTCGCTCACCGTGACGGTCGCAAGGACCATCGTGTCACCGTAGGTGACGAGGCATGAGCCAGCGGCCTGCTTGGCCATGCGGCCGGTCTCGATGACCAGCTTGCGTCCCGCGAACGTCTTTTCAATGCGTTGCATGTGTTTTCCTGTCGTTTCTCGTCGTTGCGGCCGGCCCTATTGCCGGCCCGCGCTTCTGAGGTGTTGCGTGAAATGCAAAACGCGCGGCCCGCAATGAAGCGTCCGCGCGATGTGCACTGTGGACCAGCTTAGTACCGCAGTCCGAGTTCCTGAACGATGGAGCGATATCCGTCGATGTCGGTCCGCTTCATGTAGTTGAGCAGGCGGCGACGGGTACCGACCATCTTCAGCAGCCCGCGGCGGCCGTGATGGTCCTTCTTGTGCGCCCGAAAGTGCTCGGTGAGATAATTGATCCGCTCCGAGAGGAGCGCGACCTGGACGCGAGCTGAGCCGGTGTCGGTCTCGTGCGTCTTGTACTTCTCGAGCGTCGGAGCGTTATCGAAAG
>JBDTXZ010000116.1:0-7872 GCA_040005935.1 bacterium
GGCGTACTGCAGCCACCGCTTCGACTTCGAGGCTGACGTCGTCGCGAAACAGGCGCCGTACTTCCACCAGCGTGCTTGCCGGAGGTGCAGACGTATTGACGTAATGGTCTCGCACATCACGCAGGACGCTGACTTGTGACACATCGAGGACGTAGAAGTTCAACTTTACGACATCATCGAATGTCGCGCCTCCAGCAGCAAGCGCGCGACGCAGGTTCTCGAACACCTGCACGGCCTGCCGGCGGAAATCTCCGGCGCCAACCAGAGTGCCTGCTGAGTCGATCGGCACCTGCCCCGCTATGAACAGCAGCGTGCTCCCTGCCGGCACCTCCGCGACATGCGAATAGCCGCGACGCGTCGAGAGCGTTGACGGATTGATGAATCGCACCGAATCTGGCCGCGCCTGCGCGGAGAGTGGCGCCGAGGCGGCGGCGATTAGACAAGCGGAGAATACAACGTGAACAGAGATTTGCACGGGTCAGTGGTAACTCCACAGGAAGTCTTCGTGTCGCGCGAAGCCGTCGCAGAACAATACATAGCCGGGCGGCCTTCTTGAAGTCGCGGAACAGTCGGTCGCGAACTGACAACGCGGGCGAGAACGACTTCCAGTGATCCGGATCGCTGACGTTCCCTGGCGTGACGAGCACCAGAGGTCTGGTCACCGGTGCGTCGCACCATCCGCCAAATCGATGTTTCCGTTTGGCAACGAATGGAGGACGTGGCTTGACCTGCACGTCAAGCCGCCGATCACGCGGGTACACTTATCATTCGTCTCCGTAAAACCAGATATCTATCGTGCGCACGTGACCAGGGCTTCGGCCGTCGAGTGCAACGGTCCAGGTGACATCACGGAGGCCGACACCTTTCGACACATCTGCGCTTCGCAGCGCGATCCATCCGTCCTGAGTTTTCGTAAACAAGGGATGGACCGCCAAGACAGAATCCCCCGCGCACTGCGGATGCTCCAGCACGGCGACGCTCTGCGCGTGTGCGCCCGCGAGCACGATTGGGTTACACGCGAATGACAGCAACGCCGTTGTCGTAAGAAAGCGCATCGCGGAATAAGGGAGGATGTCGTCACTACTTCACGCGCAACTGTACCGTTCCCTTGAAGCTCCGGACGACAATCCTCCCTCCGCCCTGCCCGCCACTCGTGGTCAACGTCATCCCTCGCCCCTCGCGGCCCGCAACCGGCCGGGTGCGCGACCACTGATTGTCGATTGCACCGGTGATCGTCGCGGCGTCTATCTCGGCATCCGCCTTCAGAGGCAGCTGAATATCGATCGGCCCACTGTGCGTCTCCAGCTCGAGTGACGCACCTCGTGCCAGGCCGCTCGCAAACAGGATCGATCCAGTGGTGGACTCCAACTTTGCGCGTTCGACCTCGCCCCCACTGGAGCGAATGGTGCCACTGATCGTGGACGCACCGATGTCCTGACCTCCGTGCAGCGTGATATCTCCAGTCGCCGTCTTCGCGCGCAACCAGTCGGGCGAGCCATCCACCGTGACACTGCCGTCCATGCTTTCGGCGCGGAGCTCTTTTGGACTACCGTGCACGGTGATCGATCCGCCGACGATGTTGAGATCGAGACCGCCAGTCACACCTGTCACATCCATGTCCGCGCTTCCGCTCTTGAGCCACACGCGCGCCGAACGCGGAACGCGCAACACGAGCTTCGCATCACGCCCTGAGGATTCTGACGGCATTTCGATAAAGGTCTTCATGCCGTTCGAACGCTCTCCCGGTGCTCCGCCGTACATCTCCACCCGCGCACCCACCGGCACCACGCCGGTCATCTCGACGCTATCGCGATCCCATCCAACGACACGAATGTCGCCGATGGGCGCGAATAACCGTATCGAAACGGTCGGCATCGCGGCGTGCCCGAGATTCACCTTCTGCTGCGCGTGAGATGCCGCGAACGGCAACGCGCTCGCGACGGCAAACGCGACCAGCAGCCTCGTAGGCCTCATGTGCGCGGCGCCAGTTCGGTCGCTCGCCGCAGCAGGTCGATCTTGCGCTCATAGTTCGACGCGAACAGCGCGACCAGCGCACGGTTGGCAGGATCATGCGCCAACGCAGTGCGCGCTTCGGCAATCGCAGAATCGGCGATGCGCAGGCTGCGCTCCACTGTGGCGACGGTCGATGGCGCGAGCGAATCGCGTCGTTCGTCGAGCGTCCGCTGCAGTGCCTCGACACTCTGCGCATAGCCATGCTCCGCCGACGCGAGCCGAGCGGGCAACTCGGCAACCGGAGCATCCGGGCCAGGGGCCGATGCCGGTGTCGACGCCGATTGCACGCGCGTGCGAGAGTGCAGCACCAACGCCGTCAGCGATGACGACGCCACGGCGATAACGACGGCCGCGGCGGCGAGTTGTCGTACGTTCCACGCGCGCGCGAACCCAGCGCCAAGCGTTCGGCGTGGAGTCAGCTGACCACTGATGTCGAGCCATAGGTCGTCCGGCGGTGCAATCTCGCGCGGCAGCGCCGCAGACGCCGCACCGAGTGCCGACAAGGCGGCGTGCCGCGACGCACACTCCGCGCACCACTCCATATGCGCACGCACTGCGGCCGACTCGGCCACATCGAGCGCGCCGTCTTCGAGGTCGCACAGCTGATCGAACGTGAGATGTTCCGTCATGGGCTGAGAGTCTTGATGAGAAGCTGACGCGCGCGATGCAGCTGCGCGCGCAGGGTTCCCGCGGCGAGTCCGGTCATGCTTGCAATTTCCTCGTGCGAATACCCTTCGACATCGTGCAACACGAACGCGCGACGCACGCCGGGCGGCAATGCCGCGACCGCGCGCTCGAGGTCGATCGCCGTACCGACGTCTTGCGGCGCCGACGCGCCCGAGAGCGATGCATCTGCATCGTCAGCATCGTCGTCCGCGAGCGAAACGCGGGACAGCCGGCGCCGCTCGCTCCGCCGCTGCATGAGCAGTGCATTCACCGCGATGCGATGCAGCCACGTCGTGAGCTTGGCCTCTCCTCGAAACTGCGGTAGCGCTTCCCACGCCCGCACGAACACGTCCTGCGTCAGGTCTCGCGCCGTCGCCTTGTCCGCCGTGAGTCGCAGACACAGTGCGTAGATACGCCCTGCATGCTCGCGATAGAGCTCCTCGAACGCTTTCTCATCACCACGCTGCGCCCGCGACGCGAGTGACGCGTCGCGGCGCGTGCTCGCGTCCGCCGAAGTGCGCGGCACGGTGAAGGGGAGTACGGTCGCCATCTGCTCGGTTGGATGCCGATCGGGGGCCCGGCGTTTATCGGACACAGCGCAAGGATGCGCCTAAATGAGGAGCTGAGGAAGGAGCATGAGGCGGAACTGAGGACTCGAGCGCAAGGCGAATAGCTGAAGGGAAGGCACAATGATTGTCGTCCTGCGCGCAGCGAATTTGTTGTCGTCCTGAGCCGCAGGCGAAGGACCTGCACGTGCCGTTGCGCCTGCCTCCGACCTGTCATCCCGCTTCAGCGAAGCGCGTGTGTCGGGATCTACCATCGCGGTGCTTCAGCCGGCCGCGGCGTATCGTGCTTTCGAGAGTGCGACCGACGCGTCTGTACGCGGATGTGGCGGATCGACGCGGATTCTCGGCCACGGCTCCAACGTCCGCGCCTCCGTGTCGCGCGTTCGATCGCGTGACCGAGAGAGTACCTCGGTGGCTTTTTGGCGGTAGACAGCTGAACCGAGGATACGTCGCGCGTGGTCGGCTCACAACGCCGCGATGGTAGACCGGAGGTGATGCGCTGACCAGTTGCAACCACCGGCCCTTCGCTGCGCTCTGGACGACACTTACACTCCTCGCATGGCCCCATCACCCCGTCCCCCCGGCCCGCGCGCCAGATATCCGGGTCAATTCGGCCTCTCGCTCATGCGCAGGCCGCTCGAATTCCTGCCCGCGCTCAAGGACAACTACGGCGACGTCGCGCTGTTCCACGTCGGCCGCCAGCCGTTCGTGCTCCTCAGCCATCCCGATCAGATTCGCGATGTGTTCGTCACCCATGGCCGACAGTTTCATAAAGGCCGAGGGCTCGAACGCGCCAAGATACTCATTGGCGAAGGGCTCCTGACGAGCGAAGATGAATTTCACCTGCGGCAGCGGCGACTCGCCCAGCCAGCGTTCCATCGAGCTCGCGTCGCTGCGTATGGCGCAACAATGGCTACCTATGCCGAGCGACGGAGCGCCCAGTGGCGCGATGGCAGGGAGCTCGACATGTCGCGCGAGATGGCAGCGTATACGCTCGCGGTCGTCGGCAAGACACTCTTCGACGCCGACATCGAACGCGAAGCACACGAAATCGGTGAGGCACTCGGCGCCGCCATCGCGGCGTTCAACTACTCCGTGTTTCCCTTTGGCGAATTGCTGATGAAGCTTCCCTTTCCGGCCGCGCGCCGGTTCCGGCTTGGGCGCCAGCGGTTGGACGAGACCATCTATCGAATGATTGCGGAGCGCCGCGCCGCCGGTGACGATCGCGGTGATCTGCTGTCGATGCTGCTCCTCGCGCACGACACCGAGGGTGACGGCTCGGGAATGAGCGATCTCCAGCTTCGCGACGAGGTGATGACGCTGCTGCTCGCCGGTCACGAGACGACCGCCAACCTGTTGACGTGGAGCTTTTATCTCTTGTCGCAGCATCCCGAGGCAGAAGCCCGACTTCATGCCGAGGTGGATGTACTTGGCGACGGACCGTTCGGTGCGGACGACATGGTGCGTCTTCCATATGCACGCGCCGTGATTGCCGAAGCGATGCGGTTATATCCGCCCGCGTGGATTGTCGGGCGCCGAGCGCTCGCGGAATACGGTGTTGGTGAGTTCGTGATTCCGGCGCGCACCGTCGTCTTGATGAGCCAGTGGATCGTGCATCGCGACGCGCGCTGGTGGCCCAACGCGACGCACTTTCAACCCGAGCGCTGGTTAACGGGCGGAACCGCGCTCGATCCCGATCGACCGAAGTTTTCCTACTTCCCGTTTGGCGCCGGCACGCGTGTCTGCATCGGCGAACAGTTCGCGTGGATGGAAGGCACGCTCGCACTGGCCACGTTTTCACGCCGTTGGCGGTTGCGGCTCGTCGATGGACATCCCGTCGTCCCGCAGCCGATCGTGACGCTCCGCGCGCGGCACGGCATGCGGATGGTCACGCACGCACGCTGAGTGGGGACGTCGAGAAATTGCGGGAGAGATGACGACGAATAGCCGCCCGCGTTCGGGAGGGCGCGTTTTACCTTTCGCCATGACCGATTCAAGCGCGTCGCACGTCAATCGGCGACTCGAACTGTTTGTCGCCGCGCTGTGGGTGATCGCTGTTGTCGCCGCCACGGTGCAGCAGGGCGTCACGCACCAGAACAACAACTTCCTGATTTTCCGCGCGGCGTCGATTCACCTGCTGCACGGTCAGGATTTGTATGCGGCCTATCCCGCGCTGCACTTCGATTTCTACAAGTATAGCCCCAGCTTTGCGCTGCTGTTTTTGCCGTTTGCGCTGCTGCCGCTGGTGCTCTCGATGCTGTTATGGAACGCGCTCAACGCGGGCGTGCTCTGGGCATCGATCGGAACGGTGCTTCCGCGCCGCGGGGCGCTGATTGCGCGCGCGATTGTCTTTTTCGACATGCTTGGCTCACTGCAAAATGTGCAGAGCAATGCGCTGGTCGCTGGTTTGATCATACTCACGTTCAGTGCGTACGAGCGCCGGCACACCGTGCTCGGCAGTCTTGCCGCCGGGGTGGGAGCGGCGATCAAGCTGTTCCCTCTCGCCGCTGTGAGTTTCGCGATTTTTCACCCGCGAAGATTGCGCGTGGCAATTGCGGTTGCGGTCGGGATGCTTGTGCTGATGCTGCTGCCGCTCGTGGTCACCTCACCGTCCACGCTGCTGGCGCAGTACGCGTCGTGGCGCGCCATTGAGTCAAGGGACGCGCTCGATCGTGGCTTCACGGTGATGCAGATGGTGCACCTTCTGTTGCGCCAGGATTGGCCGAATTGGCCGCAGCAGCTCTCGGGAGTGCTCTTGCTCCTGGCTCCAATTCTCGTGCGCCGCGACCGCTGGGCGGAGTGGACGTTTCGTCTAACGTATTTGTGCTCGGTGCTGGTGTTCTGCGTGATCTTCAACCATCAATCCGAGAGCCCGACGTTCGTCATCGCGGTCGCCGGCGCGGCGATCTGGTTCGCGACGCTTCAGAGGCCGTCGGTTGGTGAATGGGCGCTGTTCGGCTTCCTGGTCGTGTGCACCATTCTCGCGTCGTCGGATGCGATGCCGCGCGCCATACAGCGGGCAGTGTTCGACACGTACCACTTCAAGACGGTGCCGTGCATCGTGCTTTGGGGAGTGTTGCAGGCGAGGCTGTGGAGGAGGGCCGGTGATTCACCGCGAGCAGCCCTTAAGCGGCCTGGAAACTGATTGGCCGAATTGCAGGCTGGTTGCAACTGGTCAGTGGGCACATCAGTCCTGTCATCCCGCAGGAGCGAAGCGAGTGTCGGGATCTCCCATCGCGGCGCTGTGAGCCGGCCACGTGCGACGTATCGAGGATCCCGACACGAGCGGTCGCTCGTGCGGGATGACAAGGTGGCGGTGCGGTCACAGGTTGAACTCACCGGTCCACCGCTGCGCTCACGACGATAGCCGTTTCTCTGCGACCTCTGCTCCTCTGCGACCTCTGCGGTTAAAGCAGTTCGAACTCTGCGGTAAAGTACGATCCCGACCAGGGCGCGACCAAATCCTCCCTATACCTGATCGAACCTCAGCAGTCGGATGTCGCCTCTCGACAGTCGCTCGCGCAGGGCCACCGAGCACAACGCCGCAACCTCCGCTTCCCGTTCGTGCCGGTAGGGATCCTGGGCGGCCAGCACTTCGTCATCGTAGCCGGGATGCAGCATGATCTCGGTAACGCCTGGTGGCAAGCGATCGATCAGCGCAAGCAACCGACCTTCGATGTCGGGTGCTCCCTGAAGTGCGATCCCGCGAAAGTTTGGAGAGCACGCGAGCAGTGCGTGATCCTCCGTCGTCACATGGCGCATCGCGACGCGCCATGCTCCGTTGAGAACCAGCATCTTCGCGCTTGCCACCGGGTCGCTCGGCGTGGGCTGATCGAGTGGACGTCGCACCATGCGCACTCCTGCTGAACGCGCGCTCGCTAAGACGGGCGCGAGAATCCCCGGCAGCGCATGCGTGTGGCGATGGCTGTCGAGATGGGTGGCGCGAATTCCTTCTGCGCTCAGGGCCGCGAGTTGCGCGTCGCACTCGCGGCGGACATCGGACCCGCTCACTCGTCCGATCATGGCGCGCCGAGCCAATTCACCAAGCGGATAGAATTGGCCGGTTCGCGGATCGGTGAGTGTGGGCGCGATGGCAAGCGGCCGTCCCGTCAGGAGATTCAGGTGCAGTCCCACGCCGAGTGTAGGAACGCGGTCGCGCGCGAGTGCCGCCGCCTCGAGGAAGGCGGGGGTATTCACCATCATCGATGCTGAGGAGAGCGTGCCCGCTTCGTGCGCCTCGACGATGCCTCGGTTCACGCCTGGCGCGAAGCC
This sequence comes from bacterium, assembly GCA_040005935.1. GTDB lineage: Bacteria > Gemmatimonadota > Gemmatimonadetes > Gemmatimonadales > Gemmatimonadaceae > AG11. Next base: position 7,518 of record JBDTXZ010000116.1, read on the forward strand.
GAGGTCATCGGCGTTGATGATGAGGCGAATGTTTTCCATTGTGATCGGAGTATTTTCGTGCGGCACGCTTCAAACGCTTGGAACGCAAAGCATCCGCACGTGCAGGTCCTTCGCCTTGAGGCTGAGGACTCCTCGACGTGGTGCAGCGTGCTACGGCAGAGTTATCAAGTGGCCAGTTCGGATGCGCGAACCGGAATGCCGTGCGGTGGCGTCTTGATCCCAGCGCCCCACTGGTCTTCCGCGGGAAACTCGAAGCGCGCATTTGCCGCGGCGTACTGACCGCGCCAGGCGTTCGTGCGCACACGCCAGATATCGATGAACATGCGCCGGCTGTCGCTCGCGAAGCGCATGGTCG
>JBDTXZ010000117.1:0-7864 GCA_040005935.1 bacterium
ATTCCTCGCCGCGCCTGAAACGCGATCGTACCAATTTCTGCCGAGACGCCTTGCTCAATCGGGGAGCTCAGTGCGGCGCCGCTCAGCAGCAGTTGCTCGGTGCCTCTGAGTGCGATGGTCGCCGGATTCCAGAATCCACCACCAGCTGAACTGGCCAGCGCGGGAGCTTCGGCGAGAGCGCCGAGCGGGAAGTCGTACAGTTGGCGACCGGGGACTTGCTGCGCCTGCAGCGGGCTCATCGCTGCGGCGGCCGCAACAGCGGCGAACGTGATGCGGCACATGAGTTTGAGCTTACCCGGCGGAGGCTCCATTTGCAACCGCGCCGCTACCGTGCCTTCGGCAACGAGGCTAGCTTTGACGGTTGAATGCGCACCCTGCACACGCGTTGATGCCTGAGCTATTTGTGCCGCCCTCAACATTGCTGGGCGGCGTCCTGCGCGTCGTGCGACATCGAGCGGTGGCGCTCACGGCTCGCCTCGCGTGCCGCACATTGGCTTACGCGATGTGCTTTCGAAACCCAACCTTTCGGTAATGCCAGCGACTTCGCTCGCCACAAGCCTTCGAACGCATCCCTGCGGTGCCCTTCGCAGCGATCACGCTGGTGAAACGGTCCGTCTTGGCGGCTGGGTGCATCGCGCGCGAGATCTCGGTGGATTGGTATTCATCGATTTGCGCGACCGCGCGGGACTCGTGCAGGTGTCATTCAATCCGGGTACGGCGGGCGCCGACGTCTGCGCACTCGCCGCGTCACTCGGCGCCGAGACCGTCGTGCTCATCGAAGGAGTGGTTGTGGAGCGCCCGGAGGCGATGCGAAACGCCGATATGAGCACAGGCGCTATCGAGGTGCGAGCGTCCTCGCTTCGGGTGGTGGGGCCTGCTGCGACGCCCGCAATTCCCGTTGCACGTGGCAAGGGTGAGCCACTTCCAGCGGAGGAACTTCGTCTCAAGCACCGCCACCTCGATCTCCGGCGCGACGAGTTGCAGCGGAATCTTGTGCTGCGTCATCGCCTGCTTCAGTGTACGCGCCGCTTTCTCAGCGAACGTGGATTTCTGGAGATCGAGACACCGATTCTTACGAAGCCGACGCCCGAAGGCGCGAGGGACTATCTCGTACCGAGTCGCGTTCACGCTGGTGAGTTCTACGCGCTGCCGCAGTCACCGCAGATTTACAAGCAGCTGCTGATGGTGGCGGGGTATGACCGCTACTTCCAGATTGCGCGCTGTTTCCGCGACGAAGACCTTCGTGCCGACCGCCAGCCGGAGTTCACGCAGATCGACGTCGAAGCGTCGTTTGTCGGGCAGGAGGACGTGATCGACGTCGCCGAAGGCATGATTCACTCGCTGTGGGACGAGGGAGAGAGCCCGTTCCCGACTGCCCGCGTGCGCCGCATGACATACGCGGAGGCCGTTGAACGGTACGGCATCGACCGTCCGGATCTGCGGTATGGCCTCGAAATCGATGACGTGAGCGCCGTATTTCGCGGCATCGAGTTTCCGTTTACTGCGTCGGCGCTCGAGGCAGGCGGGCGAGTGCGCGGGATTCGCGTGCCTGGAGGTGCGGCGTTGTCTCGCAAGCAGCTCGACGAGATCGATGCAATTGCCAAGAGTGCCGGCGCGCGAGGCCTGCTTCGTATCAAGCGAGTGAACGGAGTGCTCGAAGGGGCGGTCGGAAAGGTGCTGAGTGATGATGCGGCTGCTCCGCTCAATCTTGCTGAGGGCGACCTGGGACTGTACGTCGCGGCGGACGACCACGTGTCGAGCCCTGCGCTCGATCGCGTTCGCCAGGACGTTGCGTTGCGCATGAAGCTCGTGCCTGCGGGTGTGAACGAGTTCGTGTGGGTCACGGACTTTCCGATGTTCGAACGCGATCCGTCGTCCGGTGCGCTTGCCGCCATGCATCATCCGTTCACGGCGCCGAACCCGGATGATGTCCCGCTCCTCGAGAGTGAGCCATGGAAGGCGCGCGCGCTGGCGTACGATCTTGTGTTAAACGGCACGGAGCTCGGTGGCGGCAGCATTCGCATCAGCGATCCGTCGGTGCAGGGGCAGATTTTTGCGCTCCTCGGCATCGACAGTGTAACGGCGCAGACGCGTTTTGGTTTCCTGCTCGAGGGCCTGCGCGCGGGCGCGCCTCCGCATGGCGGCATCGCGTTCGGGTTCGATCGCATTTCCATGCTGCTCGCGGGCGCCACGTCGCTGCGTGACGTCATTGCCTTTCCGAAGACAACCGCGGCCCGCGCGCTCTTTGAAGGCGCACCGACGGTCGTTCCGCCGAACGACCTCAAGGACCTGCACATCACACTGGAGTCTTAGCGCTTGAGCGACGGTTCAATTACGCAGAAGGTCTCGACCGAGGGAGCAGACATGCTCACCCTCGCGGGTGTGAACGACAGCAATCTCGTCGAGCTCTCGCGACTCGGCGGTGTCCGCGTTGCACTGCGTGGCGACGCGATGTCGATCACCGGTCCCGCGGAGCTGGTCGAGCGCGCAGTGGAAATCGGTCGTCGGATGATCGAGCGCGCGCGCCAGCGCACAGAACTCACGCCCGACGATGTCCTTCGCCTGAGCGAAGACGATGGGAGCGATGGCAACGGCACTGGTTCGAGCGACGGCCGCATCGCGCTGCCCGGCGTGCGCAAGATCATCCAGGCGAAGACGAGCGGTCAGGCCGAGTACCTCAAGAAGATCGGCGAACATGATATCGTCGTCGGCATTGGTCCGGCGGGAACGGGGAAGACGTTTCTCGCCATGGCCGCCGCGGTGGATGCGTTGACGCGGAAAAAGGTGCGTCGCATCATCCTCGCGCGTCCAGCCGTGGAAGCAGGCGAGAGTCTCGGCTTTTTGCCCGGCGACATGCAGGCGAAAGTCGATCCGTATTTGCGTCCGCTCTATGACGCGCTCGACGAGATGATGCCGCAGGAGCGTGTCCAGAAAGCGCTCGAGACGCGCGTCATCGAGATTGCGCCGCTCGCGTTCATGCGCGGCCGCACGCTTGGCGACGCCTTCGTCATCCTCGACGAGGCGCAGAACGCGACGGCCATGCAGATGAAGATGTTTCTCACCCGCCTTGGCGTGAATTCGCAGATCGTCATTACGGGCGACAAGACGCAGATCGACTTGCCGAAGCGCGAGGAGTCTGGGCTGATGCAGGTCGAGCGCATTTTGCCGGGCATCGACGGCATCGCATTTCACTACTTCACGGACGTCGACGTCGTGCGTCACCGGTTGGTGCGTGACATCATCAAGGCGTACGCAGAGGACGGCGACTAACGGACAGGCAAGTGACACTCGTCGTGCAGGTGGCAACAGAGCAGGTCCGCATTCCCATCGCGCGAGCGCGAGTGCAGCGCGCCGTCGAGTCCGTGTTGCGCGCGGAGCGTGTGCGCGATGCCGAGGTGTCGATCACATTCGTGTCCGACCGCCGCATGGCCGCGTTGAATTGGCGGCACCTCGGTCATCGTGGGTCGACCGACGTCATCTCGTTCGGCTTCGATGCCGTGGCGAACGGCGCTCCGCTCACTGGGGATATCTACGTCGCGCCGGCAGTCGCGCGGCGCAACGCGATCGCCCATGGCGCCGGCGTGCGCGAAGAATTGTTGCGATTGGTGGTGCACGGGACGTTGCATGTACTCGGGCACGACCACCCTGTGGATGCGGCGCGGTACTCGTCGCCGATGTGGCGTCGCCAGGAACGTCTCCTGCAGCGCGCGCTCGTGCGTACATGAACGGCGTCGCACTCGGCGTCGCGGCCGGCGCCGTCATCGTCGCAACACTCGCCGCGGCGGCAGACGGGGCGTTGCTCGGGGGAGACCCCGAACTCGAACCTGCGCCGTCGGTGGTCGGGGCGCTTCGCGGTCGAGAGCGCGCACACCGCGCCTTGGCGCTGTCACGTGTGCTCGCGCACTTGCTCGCTGGCGCCGCGATTGCGCGAACACTGGGCATTCATCGTGGCGACGGCGTCACAGGCGCGGTCATCGCGCTCGCAGCGGCGCTCTGCGTTGTCATTGTCGTCGAGGGCATCGCGCGGTCGCTCGGGTTCGCAACGGCGCCCCGATTCATTCTCGCCTTTGCGCCGTTGGTGCGGGCGCTCGAAGTGGTCCTCTCGCCTGTGTTGCGGCTCGGCGTCGCAATCGACTCGCTGCTCGAACGTCTCATGCCTGCGCCCACGATCGAGGAGCGCGCGGAGCAACGTGAGGAAGCGACCGAGCAGTTTCGGCAAGTCGTTGCCGCGGAGGCGGACGTTTCGCACGACGAAGAAGCGCTGATTCATGGCGTGTTTTCACTCGGCGATACCTCGGTCCGCGAGGTGATGATCCCGCGCGTCGACATCGTCGGTATCGACAACACGACCACATGGAGCGAGACCGTGGACCGGGTGCGCAGCAGCGAGCATGCGCGCTTTCCTGTCTACGAAGAGACGCTCGACAACGTGATCGGAATTCTGTACGCGAAGGACTTGCTGCCGTTTGTGATCGATGACGACGAGCCGATGCGCGGGTGGCAGACGCTCGTGCGATCGGCCAACTTCATTCCCACATCGAAACCGATCGATGCGCAGCTGCGCGACTTCAAGGCAAGTCGCACGCACATCGCCATCGTGAGCGACGAATTTGGTGGCACGGCCGGTCTTGTCACCATCGAGGATGTGCTCGAGGAAATCGTCGGCGAAATCCACGATGAGTACGACGTCGAAGATCCAGAAGTCGAGCAGGAAGACGGAGTTCGCTTCTGGGTCAGCGGTCGCTTGTCGCTCGACGAGTTGAGCGAGCGGCTTCATCAGCATTTTGCCGAGGAAGACGTCACGACGGTCGGTGGCCTCGTGTACGAAGTCTTTGGCCGGGTGCCGCGCGCGGGCGAGTCGGTCGTGATCAAGTCGTACAAGATGGTCGTCGAGCGAGTCCGCGGACGTCGCATCGAGCGGGTGTACTTCGAGCGCATCCTGCCAGCGACCGACGAGGACGACGAATGAGTCCCGCCAACATTCTGCTCACGATGTCGATCGTGGCGGTCGCCGCGCTTACTGCCGGTGGCATGGCGATGCGTTCGGTGAGCCGCATCCTGCTGCGTCATTGGGTGGAGCAGCAGCTGCGCGGCTCGCGTGCCGCGCTGGCATACCTCGAACGGCCGCAACGGCTGATCATTGCGGCGAGTGCCACGGTGGCGCTCATTCTCGTGCTCAGCGGCGAGTTGCTCGCGAGCGATCCCGAGCAAGGCCTGGGATCAATCGCGACGACGATGACCCTGTTTGCCCTCGCGGTCATCGTGCTCGGCCAATTGTTGCCGCGTGCGGTTGCGCGTCGCTTCGCGCCGCAGGTGGCGTCATTCCTGTCGCCATTGCTCGAGGCGGCCGCACTGATTGCTGTACCGGTCATTGGCGCTGGGCGCCTCGCGAGCAAACCGTTCGAACGTCGCACGACGGCAGAGCGCGACGCGGAACGCGACACGATTCAGGATCTCCTGCGTGAGGGCGAACTCGAAGGCGTCGGTGAGCGCGAGGAGATGGAGATCATCACGGGCGTGATGGAGTTCGGCGAAAAGACCGTTGGCGACGTGGCCATTCCGCGTGACGAGATCTTCGCGATTCCCCGTGAGGCGAGCGCACGCGAAGTGGCGGAAGAAGTCGCGACGTCGGCCTTTAGCCGAGTGCCCGTGTACGACGGTTCGCTGGACAACATCATCGGAATGATTCACGCATTCGACGTGCTCAAGCTTCGTGGAGAGCGCACGCCGGACTTGCGACCCGTGGCGACCGCGCTGACGACGACGCCCTGCAGCGACTTGCTCTTCCGCATGCTGCGCTCGCGTACACATCTCGCCATCGTGCAGGACGCGGAGCGCAAGACGCTTGGCCTCGTCACACTCGAAGATCTCCTCGAAGAGCTCGTGGGCGACATTCGCGATGAGCACGATGAGCCTGCCCAGCCATGACACGCTGTCATCCTGAGCGAGCCAAGCGCGTCGAAGGCTCTGCACCTGCTACCACCCGCTCCAACGAAGATGCACGAACCACTGCTCGCTGATTTCGCTGCCGGAAAGCAGGCCGCGCTCGCGCGGGCCATCAGTATCGTCGAAAATCGCCGCGGTGGTTTTGAAGAACTGCTTGCTGCGTGGCATTCACGTTTGGGCCACGCGCGACGCATCGGCATTACCGGTCCGCCAGGAGCTGGCAAGAGTACGCTTACGACTGGCCTCACGCGTGCGTTTCGCGCGCAGGGGCTCACCGTCGGCATCATCGCCGTGGATCCAACATCGCCGTTTACCGGTGGCGCACTTCTTGGCGATCGCATTCGAATGGAGGACGTCGCGCTCGATCCGGGCGTCTACATTCGTTCGTTGGCGACCCGAGGCTCGCTGGGCGGACTGTCCGCGGCGACGCGCGAGACCTGCGATGTGCTCGATGCATTCGGGATCGACCGAATCCTCATCGAGACCGTCGGGGTAGGCCAGAGCGAGCTCGACGTCGCGCGCACGGCGGATACGAGCCTCGTGGTGCTCGTGCCGGAATCCGGCGACGCGATTCAGACCCTCAAGGCCGGCCTCATGGAGATCGCGGACATCTTCACCGTGAACAAGGCCGATCGTCCGGGCGCTGACCGGCTGCGCAACGAGATCGAAATAATGCTGGGCATGCGCGGTGGCGCGACGATGAGGAATGTGCCAGCGCATCATGGCGTCGATCTTTCTCAGAACAACATCCTCAAGCAAGTGCGCGCTGCTGCGGCGACGGATGACACGACGCATTGGACGCCGCCAGTTTTACGCACAGTGGCCGTAAAGGATGAGGGAATCACGGAGCTCATGGCGGCGCTCGATCGCCACTTTCGCTATCTTGAAGAGAGCGGGACCCTGCGCGAGCGGCGCCGTACGCGGCTTCGCGATCGGGTGGTTGAAGTGGTTGAGGCGAAGGTGCGTCACAGGCTGTGGAGCGACGCAGACACGAACAAATGGCTCGAGGATCGCCTCGCTGATCTGGAAACGGGGGCGGCGACGCCGTTCGGCATCGCGAACGATCTCCTCGCGCGCAGTGTGGACCTTCTGACGCGGACGTCGTGATGACATCAATTCGGGACATCAAGGCCACAACCGGCGAACACTTCGACGGTCGCGACGACGAGCTCGTGCGATTGCGCGCGGAAGTTGCTGCATGGCGTGCCGCGTATGACGCTGGCAGAAAGCGCGAGATCGCCTTTACGAACTCCGAGAAGGAAGTCCAGCCGCTGTACTCCGCGCTCGATGTGGAGGCAAGCGACGCGGAGCGGCTTGGCGTGCCCGGCGTGTATCCGTATACGCGTGGCATTCATCCCACCGGCTATCGTGGAAAGCTGTGGACGATGCGCCAGTTCGCCGGATTCGGCAGCGCGAGCGACACGAATGCGAGATTCAAGTTTCTTCTCGCGCATGGTCAAACTGGTCTTTCCACCGCGTTCGATTTTCCGACGCTGATGGGCTATGACTCGGACCATCCGCGATCCGAGGGAGAAGTCGGCAAGACGGGTGTCGCTATCTCGAGTCTCGCCGACATGGAGGTGTTGTTCGGCGGCATCCCGATGGACGAAGTCTCCACGTCGATGACCATCAACGGTCCGGCGATCATTCTTTGGGCGTTTTACATCGCGGCCGCCGAGAAGCAGGGTGTGTCCAGCGAGAAGCTGCAGGGCACGATTCAGAATGACATCCTGAAGGAGTACATGGCGCAGCATGCCTGGTGCTTCCCCATCGAGCCGGCGCTGCGCCTTATCGTCGATTGCTTCGAGTGGGGCGCGCGGCATGCGCCCAAGTGGAATACCGTCTCCATTTCCGGCTACCACATTCGCGAAGCTGGCGCTACGGCCGCACAGGAGCTCGCGTTTACGCTCGCTGACGG
>JBDTXZ010000118.1:0-7831 GCA_040005935.1 bacterium
CCGCTTCCGGCGTCGCCTGCGTCTCGACACGCATGGGCACTATCCGATTCACACGCGCGCAATTCTGGCGTGGCGCGCGGGAGTTGAAGGGCGCCGCTGACGTTCCATGCTGTCGGCAAACTCACTACGAATTGCGCGAACATTCCCGACAGACGGCCAGCTCCGTGCGACGCATCGTTCTATGCGTCCACCCTGAGCGCAGGCAACCCATGCGCATCCCGTTCGCCGGCTTCCTGCTCCTCCACGGTATTGCTCATCTTGTCGGCTTCTTGAGTCCGTGGGGCCTCCTGCTCGCTCCCGGGCGGAGGCGGGCGCCACCGCCCGCCAATGAACTGTTCGCTGGCCGAATTACACTCGGCGACGGTGCCGCGCGCGAACTTGGGCTGCTCTGGCTACTCGCCGCAATCGCGTTTGCCATTGTCGCAAAGGGAGTGTGGCTCAGGGTCCCGTGGACGGTTCCGTCACTCGTCGCGGTCACACTGGTCTCGCTTGTGCTTACGCTTGTATGGTCTCGCGCTGCACGTGTCGGAGCGTTTGTGGACTTCGCCGTACTCGCCGGCGTTGCGCTGTGGGCGATGCCGCGCACGCAGCCCGGCTGACCCCGTCCGCGGATGCCGATCCCAGCGACACACAGCAACGACGCTGTAGTCTACGCGCCGCCCGGTGTTTTCGCGCTCGGATCACCAGTGGGCGGCGGCGCCTGATCCGTCGATGCGGGCGGGCCAAGCAATTCGGTGAGGATCGGCTTTAGCGCATCAGCCCAGATCTGATAGCCTTTCAGCGTGGGATGCAGCTTGTCCACCGTCATGCCCTCGTGGAGCACGCCGCTCGCGTCGGCCAGCTTTTCGTTGATGTTGACGTAACGGATCTTCTTGCCGTCGGCTAATCGGGCGATGTTCTCGTTGATGCGGTGGATCTCCGGTACGACAGCCATGTTGTCGTTGCGGGGGAAGATGCCGTTGAGAATGATCGTCGCGTTCGGAGCCTTCTGCTGCATGATGTCGATCAGCGCCTTGATACCGCGCGAGATGTCGGCAACCTTCGCGTCACCGCCCGGCTGTGAGCCGACGTTGTTCGTGCCTGCTAACAGGACGATCACTTTCGGGTTTACGCCATCCAGCTCGCCATTCTCGAGACGCCAGAGCATGTGCTCGATCTTGTCGGCGCCCCAGCCGAAGTCGCCGGCATTCCATCCATGAAAATTGGAATTCCAATTCGCGAGGAACTGCGGATAGTCCGTCGCGCCCCAGCGACGAACAATGGAATTGCCCTCGAAATAGACGTCGACCTTCCCCTGTGCTTTTTTCTCGAGCAGCTGCTGGTGGGCGCGGATCGAGTTACTGCCTGTCCGTTGCATCGCCTTGTCGGCGGGCCACGCAACCTGCGACGACACCGTGACTGTTTGCGTCGCGCTCGAAGGTGCAGCGGGAACCGGGGACGGTGGCGTGTACGACCGCTTGAAGTTGCGATCAGCCCACGAGAGGAAGTATTTCCAGTTCGGGGCGTCAGTGTGTCCTCCGTCATGTTGCCGCCACGCGAGCTGACCGTCGAGCAAGGCGACGTTTACAGCGGGCATCTTCTCGCTGGTGTAATCGTCCGATCGGCCCAGGTCCCTTGCACCGAGCAATCGGAAGACAGGCTGCGACGCGATGGCCGCCATGAAGCTGCCCTGATGATCGAGCCACTTTGCGTCACCCTTTTCAGGGACGCCGTAGCTGACGAACGTCAACCGCGGAGCGCAGAGAGCGAGTAGTTCATGCGCGTCGACGGGAAGGTCGCCAGCGTTCCTGCTGCCGAACGTCGCATCGGACGCACCGTACTTGAGGAAGTTGCCGGCCATCCAGTGATACTCACCGGAACCGGTAAGACTCTCGACGGCTTCTCCCCAATTGCGCCGATGCAGCTTCGCGCCGCCTTCGCCGGATGAGCCAATGAGAACGACAGCAAAGCGTTGATCAAAGGCCATCGTCACCAGCGCCGCCTTGCCGTACCGCGACACGCCTTCGATGCCGACGTGCTTCGCATTCACCGTCTTGTCGGACTCCAGATAGTCAAGCGCTCGGCTCGCACCCCACCCCCATGCGCGCAGGGCGCCCCAATCGTCTGGCTTCCGGGGCTCACCTTTGTTCACGAGACCGATGATACCCTTCGTCAAGCCCGCGCCGTTGTCGGCCTGGATGCTGCTAGGGTTCACAAACGCGAAGCCCCATCCGTCGACAATCAGTTGCTCTGTATTCGGCGCGTCACTGCCCGGCGCCGGTGGAGGAAACGAAAACACGCGCGCGCCCGGTGGAGGCGGCGGCGCAGGACGGCCGAGCGCCTGCGGGAGCGGACGGCCTCCGAACAGGATCATGACGGGTGCATTCGTTGCGCCCTCTGGGAGCACGAGCGTCATCGAGATGTCAACGCTCATCGCGGGATACGCCGCATTGTCGACATGACCGACGAGCTGTTTCCCGACGACTCGTCGCCCCGCAACCGTGCCAGTGTCAGTCGCGGTCACGGACCAGCTGACCGTTGGTACCTTCTTTGGAATCCGCCCCAGCACTTCTCGATCGAAATCCTCGATGATCTCCGCGCGACGCTGCGACCAGAGGCGCGCAGTCGTCACCTTCTTGCCGTTTTTCAGCGTGAGGACGTCGGGAAGCCTGGGGAACGGGTTGGCCTTTGTTTCGTCGTAGTTGGCGTGATTCGGGTCGACCTCATTGCCGCTCGGACCGGGGCGAAGCGCCCTGATGCCGAGTTGCTCCATCATGTTCTTGTGGTCGTCCTGTGCCGTCCAGGGCTTGGCGTCCGTGACAGCGGGCTGTTGCGCGGCGGCTGATGCACTCGAAAGAACGAGCGCGACGGCGGCGAGCCTCGCGATCCACATAGCGGAGAGCTGTCGAGCCGGAATCATGAGGCCTGTCTCGGAAGTCGGTCGGCGTGGATGGGCGAGCAAAGCCGGACGAGGTTGCGCCCAGTGCCGTCGTTTGATAACGCCGCGAGACAAAATGGTCAAGTCATCTTATCTGCCCGCCCGCTTGGTTCCCAGAGTGGCTGACTACCCGTCGAGCACGGCCGCGAAATACAACCGAAGGTCGATGACGAGCGGTGCCGACGCGCCTTCGGGATGCCAGATCACCTCGTCGACGAGAACTTCAGGGCGTGCATCGATTGGCGTCGATCGTTCGAACGTCCGAGCGTCACAGTCCACGATCCAATATTCAGGAACGCCCTCGTCACGGAACAGCGCTCGTTTTTTCACGCGATCGGCGCGCGCCGTACTCGGTGACAAGACCTCTACGGTCAGGAGCAGCTTCCCGACATCCGTGAACTGTTCCGGCATGCGGCCATTCACAAGCGGGACGACGAACACGTCGGGTTGGACCAGCCGCGTCCGCGAGAAGATGACGTCCGCCGGTGCGATGAGGGCATGCGCCAACCGCTCGCGCTTCAGATACTCACGGAGCAGCGTAAACAATTCGGCCACCGCCTCCTGATGGCGCCAGCGGGGCGATGGCGTCACAAGCAGCTCTCCGTCGATAACCTCGTACCGATTGCCATCGTCGGGCAACGCGTGGACGTCGTCCACAGTCCAGTACTGTGCGAGCTGTGACATACCCATACAATAGGGCCCTCGGCGCCGAGTGAGCAAGTGGACATGCGGCAATGTCGCGGGCCGCCGCACGAGGAGCGTCACCATTCGAACGCAGCTCGGCGCTAAGCAGTGCGGGTCCTTCGGGTCCTTCGCTCTGCTCAGGACGACAAGTAGGCGAGCGCAGATCCGTCGATGTGCTCAGGACATTCGCCAGCGAGGCTGGCTACTTGAACATCGCGGGCGTGATAACGCGCACGTCCAACTCGGCGACCGGTACCACATGAATATTTCCGGCCCGGCCAAAAAAGAAGGAAAGGCCGTCGGGGGAAACAGCCGGGTTGTACTCGAACTCCGGACCGTTCACAACCGACCCCAGGTTCGCGGCCGGTTGCCATTCGCCATCACGCTTCACGCTGAGATACAGGTCTGCCTTCCCCATCCCGCCAGCCCGGGTGGAATAGAACATCAGCGTCTTACCGTCGCGCGAAAGAAATGGACTGGTGTCCGACGGCCCAGCGTTCACATTGGCGTCCAACCGATTCGGGCCAGACCACGCGTTCGCGAGGCGCGTGGCGCAGTAGATCGCGTTGTTCCCGGACGCTGCTCCACGGTCGGAGAAGAAGCACAATGTTCCATCGCGATCGACGGTCGGCGAGCCCTCCTTGGCGTCGGAGCTCAATTCCTCGATCCAGTGTGGCGCGCCCCACTGATCACCGATTCGATCGGCAAACCAGATGTCCATGTCGCGCGCCGGCGACACGGTCGTCGCTCGTTGCGCTGGTCGCTGGCGAGTAGAAACGAAATAGAGGCGCCGCCCATCAGGGCTCAACGCGGGATCGAGGTCGAACGATGAGCCTGTGGAGAAACTCACGGGCTCGGCCGGCTGCCAGGCACCATCACGCATGACCGAATGCATGACATGCATTGACCTCGGCGACGCGGTGGATCGCGTGAAGTAGACCTCGCGACCATCACCGGTGAACGTCACGGTGAACTCGTGACCCGTGGAGATCACGCCCGGCGCAAAGACCACCGGATCAGCGGGACGCGGCGCGACGGCCGCAAGAGCGAGAACCACAACGATGACCATGCGCATGACTGAACGTAGAGCAAGAGCCATGTCGCATCAAAACCGTTCGCGACACAGAACGTACCGTTCACATCATCACCAACGCAGCACTTCTCTAAAGCTCGCGCGTCATCTCGATCATCGTACGGCGGAAGCCCGCGATCGCAAAGACTCGTTGCGCATTCGCGTTCCGCTCTGCCGTCGAAAGCACTGCACGCGGGGCGCCCCGAGCCTTGAGAATTTCAAGCGTCGCTCCCAGCAGCATGCGTCCGACGCCGTTACCGCGATGGTCGGGATCCACAATGATGTCGTACAGCACACCGGCCGGTCCGCGCAACGACATGTAGTCCGTGCCCTCCACGCCGGCGTATGCGTATCCGATCACCACCCCATCGCGCTCCGCGACCAACACCACGACGCTGGGCACCTCCAGTTGCGTTCCGAGGAAAGAGCCGTAGCCGAGCGCGGTTTGTGGTGTCGCGGCGATGAAACGGAGTGGATCGAAGTCGTGGTGAATCTGCACGAGCAGTGCGCCGAGTCGGCCGATGGCAACGACGTCCGCGGTCGTGGCACCGCGGATGATGACGGTCGGATTTTCGATCATCGCCGGTTGCGTTGACGTTCCTCCGCCTCGGGCACGTAGTTTCGTTGACGACGCGTCCGCCGCATCACCACGACCGAATAGACCAACGAGCACGCGCCGAAAACGCCAAGCGTCGCACGCAGCCCGCCCTCGTACTGACTCCACGGCGCGCACAATACCGCAGAGATCAACAGGGCGAGTGTAAAGTGCACGACAGTCGGCGTCCCGAATGCGGCGATGCCATCTTCTGCGTCGGCGCCGTTGGCCAGGCGGAGCGGATTGGACGTGAGCAGCGTCTGCACGACGAACTGCAACCCCGTTAGCGCGGCCGCCGCGGTCCCGGTAATCAGGTAGAAATTGCCCCAACGTGTTAGCGCGACGTGAATGTTTTCGTCCATGTGAGTTCGGTGTATTTACCGGTCGACCTGCGCCATCTGCTTCTCGCCATAGCGCGGCCCCGAAATCTTTTCCGCCGCAAGCGCTGCTTCGAGTGCGGCCATGTCGCCCGCCGAGAGGGACACATCTGCCGCGCCGACGTTTTCTTCAAGATACGTTCGACGCTTGGTTCCCGGGATCGGCACGATGTCGTCGCCCTTGTGCAGCAGCCAGGCGAGCGCGATTTGTCCGGCCGTCACACCCTTTGTTGCTGCGACATCGCGCACGGCGGACGCCGCTCGCATGTTGGCGTCGAAGTTTGCGCCCTGATAGCGCGGATCGCCGCGACGGAAGTCAGTCTCGGGCAATTCTTCCGCGCGCTTGACAGCACCGGTGAGGAAGCCGCGGCCCAGTGGCGCGAACGGCACGAGCCCAATGCCCAATTCTCGCAGCAACGGGATGATGCGCGGCTCGAGATTTCGTTCCCACAGCGAATACTCGCTTTGCAGCGCCGAGATCGGATGCACGGCGTGAGCACGACGGATAGTCTGCTCGCCCGCCTCTGAGAGGCCGAGGTAGCGCGCCTTGCCCTCGCGCACGAGGTCGGACATGGTGCCGACGGCATCCTCGATCGGTACGGTGGGATCCACGCGATGCTGGTACAAGAGGTCGATGTGGTCCGTTTGCAGCCGGCGCAGCGACGCCTCGACAACCTCGCGAATGTGCGACGGCCTGCTGTCTGTCCCGTCGATGACGCCGTTCGCATTGAACCTGAAGCCGAACTTCGTCGCGATGATGACACGGTCACGCGAACCGGGCAGCTCCTTCAATGCGCGCGCGAGCAACTCCTCGTTCGTGTAGGGGCCGTACGCTTCGGCGGTATCGAGAAAGCAACATCCCAGCTCGATCGCGCGATGAATCGTGGCGATGGACTCGTGTTCGTCGCGCTCCTGTGGAGGGCCGTAGGCGTGGCTCATTCCCATGATGCCGAGACCAAGGGACGAAACTCTCAGGCCCTGGGTGCCAAGTGCGCGGGGGGTCAGCATGTCGAGTACACGTTTTTAGAGGTTGGCCCGGTATTGATCGTCGCTCACTTGTTCCATCCAGTCGACTCTCGTTCCGTCGGGCGCTTCCTGAATGGGCAATGTGTGGCGTCACCAATCAATCAAACCAATTTCGGAGCGTCGATCTACCGGCGGGACACTTGCGGTTCAGCGACGCTGCTGGTCACTGTTCGGCGGTTGAGGAGGCGTGTACACGCACGCGTCGGCGCACGAGCAGGTAGGGCGTGCGCGCGCCCAGTCGCTTGAAGCGATGCCTGCGCGACAGTGCGGCGCGGCTCATTACTCCGCGTGGTCCGCGATGAGCGGACGAGGCGATGCTGGTGGGACGGTAGCGGCGGCAAGGGTATGGGTGTGAAACGTCGCCGCCGCACCGCTCGCATACGGGCTCAGAACACTTCGCCGTAACCGTCGGCCCTGAGCTGCCGCGATGCATCATCCAGCTCGTCGGCCGCGCTGCGCGGGCTGCGACTGCCCGCATCCCTTTGACTGTCGCTCGACGCGCGGGAATCGTCCTGCTTCACTCCATTATTGTCGGAGTCATCTTGCCGGCTGTCGCCGATTTCGTCGCTGTTATCGACGCGGCGCGTGCGTTCCAGTTCAGACATGGCGTCCTCGATGTTCGGGTAGAGAACGTCGGGCTGTCGCAAGTACCAGACCGACGCACTCCGCTCAAACGAGCGCCCTTATTCCCAGCTGTCGAGCTTGATGTCGCTTAGCGCAGGAGAGCCCTTCCCGCTTGCGATGTACGCCACGTACCGGAAGTCGTGCACCTGCGTGACGCGGTCTTCGCTCCAATCGAGTCGAATGAAATAGGCTGGGCTCTTGCTCGAACCCGGCCCGACGATCGCGATCGCCGGCGAGAGTGGCTCGATGCCGGCGCCGTTCACAGTGACAGCGGTGATCCCCGCCGCTACGCCGCCGCAGCGCGCGAGCCAATGGTCGTTCCCTCGATGAAGGGCGTGGGCAGGATCGCGAGCGTGAGAATGCGGAGCTTCTTCGCGTCGGACACTCCCTGTCCATAACCCGCGAGAAACACTTGCAAGCGCTTAGCCCAATACGGTTCAGATAAGGGTTGTCGTCCCGCAGGGCAAAGCGAGTGGGTGGTATCTACTTTCCTTGCTCTGTGGCGTTCGTCGCGCGTGGACAGAAGATCCCGACAC
>JBDTXZ010000119.1:0-7810 GCA_040005935.1 bacterium
GGCACTCCGACCCCCATCAGGTACTCGGCGCGCACGCTCACGAGTCGCTCGGCATCAAGGGCGTCATCGTGCGGGTGTTTCAGCCCGAGGCGGCAGATTGCTTCATCGTTCGCGAGGGTGTCGCATCGGCGATGCGTGAGGAGGGCGCGGGTTTCTTCTCGATCTTCCTGCCCGGAATCACGGTTCCGTTTCGTTACTCGCTGCGCTTCATCTCGCGCGACGGACGAGCGTGGGAGCGTGGCGATCCGTATCGTCATCCGCCCACAGTGGGCGACGTGGATCTCTATCTATTCAACGAGGGCACGCACCGGCAGCTCTGGACAATGCTCGGCGCACACCTGCGCACGGTAGAGGGCGACGAAGGGACGTCATTCGTCGTGTGGGCTCCGAATGCGGAACGAGTGAGCGTCGTCGGCGACTGGTGCAACTGGGACGGACGCCAGTTCCCGATGCGTCGCCTTGGTGACAGCGGGCTGTGGGAAATCTTCGTGCCCGGTGTGGCGGCCAATGCGCTTTACAAGTTCGAGCTGCGCACGCGCGACGGCGCATTGCGCCTGAAGTCGGACCCGATGGGGTTCAAGATGCAGCAGGCGCCGGAAACGGCGTCGATCGTCGTGGCGGAGGGTACATATCGTTGGCGCGATGGCGCCTGGATGACGACGCGGAAGGAGCGCAACGAAGTGCGCGAGCCGGTGCACATTTACGAGGTGCATCTCGGATCGTGGGCACGCGTGCCGGAAGAGGGCAATCGTTCACTGACCTATCGCGAAATTGCGCCGCGCCTTGCCGCGCATGTAAAGAAGTTGGGCTTTACGCACGTGGAGTTGCTTCCCGTCATGGAGCACCCGTTCTACGGGTCGTGGGGGTACCAGGTCACGGGGTATTTCGCTCCGTCGTCGCGGTATGGTACGGGTGACGATCTGCGCTTTCTCATCGATACGCTGCATGAGGCGAACATCGGTGTGTTTCTCGATTGGGTGCCGGCGCATTTTCCCAAGGACGACTACGCGCTGCGTCGCTTCGACGGCACCGCGCTGTACGAGCACGAAGATCCGCGACTCGGCGAGCATCCCGATTGGGGCACGCTGATCTTCAACTATGGTCGCAAGGAAGTGCGCAACTACCTCGTCGCCAACGCGCTGTATTGGCTGAACGAATTTCACGTCGACGGACTGCGCGTGGATGCGGTCGCGTCGATGCTCTATCTCGATTACAGCCGAGAGCCGGGGCAGTGGATTGCGAACAAATTCGGCGGACGAGAAAATCTCGACGCGCTTGATTTTCTGCGAGAGATGAATGCGGTCGTCCACCAGGAAGCGCGTGGATGCGTGACAATTGCCGAGGATTCGACGGCGTGGCCTGGTGTAACGCGGCCCATTCATGAGGGTGGGCTGGGCTTCACCTTCAAGTGGAACATGGGATGGATGCACGACACACTCGAGTATTTCGAGAAGGACACGCTCTACCGGCACTTCCATCAGGACCTGTTGACGTTCGCGATGATCTATGAGCAGAGCGAACATTTCATCATGCCCATTTCGCACGACGAAATGGTGCACTTGAAGGGATCCCTCTACGAGAAGATGCCGGGCGATCACTGGCAGAAGCTCGCGAACTTGCGCGCGCTGTTTGCCTATATGGTCACGCGTCCGGGCAAATCACTGCTCTTCATGGGCAGCGAGCTGGCCGTGCCTGGCGAGTGGAATCATGACGTGTCGCTCGATTGGCATCTTGCCGAGCATCCTGATCGTGCCGGGTTCATGGCGTTCATGGCGCGCCTTGGGCATCTCTATCAGCAGACGCCAGCGTTTTGGCAGCTCGATGGTGAGCCGCGAGGCTTTGAGTGGATCGATGTGTCGGACAAGACGAATTCGGTGCTTTCGTACGTGCGACACGGCAACGACAGCCATGCTGTTGTCGTGCTGAATCTCAAGCCCGCGCCGCATCAGGCGTATCGCATCGGCGTGCCGGATTCGGGCGAGTACACGTGTGTGCTGTCAACCGACGCGCATGCGTGGGGCGGGAGTGGGTATGGCGAGGTGGCGTCGGTGCACACGGATGACATCCCGTATCATGGTCGGCGCTACTCGTTGAATCTTGCCTTGCCGCCGCTGTCGGCACTCGTGATGGTGCCTGCCCGATGATGTCATCCCGCAATCGCGAAGCGAGTGTCGGGATCTGCCATCCTCGGACCGTGGCGTGCATCGGAGAGGAGCATGGTATGTCCCGACACTCGCTCGCTGATCTCATTCGTGCGGGATGACAATGCCTGAGAACGTCGAACGTCCGCTGCTGCGCAAGCTCGCCGGCCGGATGGGCATCGTCGACGCGTATCTCGACCAGTCCGGCGGCGAGATGCGCCAGACTTCAGACGCGACGCGCGAGAAGTTGCTTGCGGCGATGGGCTATCGCGTGAATACGGAGCGGGAGGCGCGCAAAATTCTACGCGCGTTACGTCGCGCGAAACGCGGCCAGTGGATTTCGCCCGTTCGCGTTGTGCGGCAGCAGAGCAAATCCCTCGCACGCGTCGTCGTGCGAGTGCCTCGCATGGATGCGCACGAAGTGTCGTGGCGGTTAGCGCTCACGACCGAGGAGGGCGTTCGCTCCGAGTGGTGGGGGGTCACGCGCGGTGGTGACTCCCATCGCTCCACGCTGACACTGCCTGTCGTTCCGCCACTTGGGTATCACGATCTCAGCATCATGTTTCGTGCGGGCGATACGCAGTACGAGGGCATGCAGCGGCTGATTGTCGTGCCATCCCGATGCACGCCGCCGGAAGCACGCCTGCACGGGCACCGTGGCTTTGGTATCACGACCAACCTTTATACAGTCCGCAGCGACAAGAATTGGGGCGCTGGCGACATCGGCGATGCAAAAGCCATCGCGCAATGGCTCGGTCAATACGACGGCGCGTTCGTGGGAATGAATCCGCTTCACGCGCTGCGCAACGCCGGTCACGACGTGAGTCCGTACAGCCCAATTACGCGCCTCTTTCGCAATCCGCTTTACCTGCGCGTGGAAGATGTTCCGGAACTCAGCCACCACGCCGCCGCTCGCGCGCACATCGCCACACCGGAATTTCAGGCTGAGCTTGCGGCACTCCGCGCGGCGCCGATGCTGGACTACGCGCGCGTGACAGCGCTGCGCGAGCCGGTGCTCGAGTTGCTACATCGCGCGTTCATGGCACGCGACGCGACACACGACTCGCGTCGGGCGCACGAATACGCCGCCTACGTAAAGCGCGAGGACCCACCGCTCACGCAATTCGCGACGTACATGGCCATCGCGGAGCGCGAAGGTCCGGATGCGCGCCTCTGGCCCGAAGCGTTACGCCACCCGAACAGTGAAGCGGTCGCTGAGCAGCAACGCGAGCTTGCTGAACGTGTGGACTATCATCGGTGGCTGCAGTTCGAGCTCGACCGGCAACTCGGCCGCGCTGAGACCGAGGCGATGGAAGCTGGATTGGAGCTTGGCATGTATCAGGATCTTGCCGTCGGCTCCGCGTCGTCCGGCAGTGACGTCTGGTCATATCCGGATCTGTTTCTTCAAGGCGCAACGGTTGGCGCACCGCCCGACATGTATTCGGACGACGGCCAGAATTGGGGACTACCGGCGATCGATCCGCACGTGCTGCGCGCGACGGGCTACGACTATTGGACGCGGTTGTTGCGCGCGGGTTTCCGGCACACCGGTGCGCTCCGCATCGATCACGCGCTCGGCCTGTTCCGCATGTTCTGGGTTCCCCTCGGCGAATCGGCGAAGCAGGGCGCATATGTGCGATCGTTCAGCAAGGAGCTGTTCGGCATTCTCGCACTCGAGAGCGTCCGTCATAATGCGCTCGTCGTTGGTGAGGACCTCGGCACCGTGCCTCCTGATGTGCCAGGCGTGCTCGCAAAGTGGGGCGTGCTGAGCTCGAAGGTGCAGGTGTTCGAGCGAGATTTTCACACCGGGCGGTTTCGTGCTGCGGAGGCCTATCCGCGCATGGCGTTGGCGACGGTGAACACACATGACTTGCCGCCATTGGTTGGTTGGGCGGAGGCGCGTGACATCACGCTGCGCAGCGAGGTTGGTGATTTATCGGATGCGGCGGTTTCCACGTCGATGCGCGAATCGCGCCTGAACGACCTCGGTGCGCTGGTGTCATCGCTGATCGATGCGGGTTTGCTCCCGCACGACGCGCATCATCGCCTCACATCCGACATGCTCATTCCGGCCGTGCATGCGTTCATTCGCCGCACGCCCTCAGCGCTGGTCGGACTGTCGCTCGATGATCTCGCGCACGAGACCATGCCGGTGAACATTCCGGGTGTGTGGCAGGATCGCTATCCGAGTTGGACGCGGCGGATGCGTGAGACGCTCGAGTCGATATTCGCGGCGGAACGGACGGCCCAAGCCATGGGGTAAGGTGTCGTTGTAGCACCCGGTCATCCCGCACGAGAGAGCGCGGGGACCTGACACAAACACCTGTCATCCCGCACGAGAGCGCGCAGCGAGCGAGTGGCGGGATCTACCGCACGAGTCCCCGAAGGCTAGCCACACTGCAGAGATAGTAGATCCCGACATTCGCATGCGCTCATGCGGGATGACAACACATCAGCTGCGCCGAAAGCATTTGGCCGCATGATCGTTCACGATGCCCACCGCCTGCATCCACGCATAGACGATCGTGGGTCCGACGAACGTGAAGCCGCGGCGCTTCATCTCCTTGGAGATCTGCTCGGACAACGGCGTCGACGCGATTACGCTCAGTCCGTCGCCCTTCAGCACCGTGCCGTTGGTGAATGACCAGCAGACGTCATCGAAGCGCTCCCCTCGATCTTCCATCTCGCAGAAGATCTGTGCACCGCGAATTGTCGCGCCGATCTTGGCGCGCGCGCGGATGATGCCGGCATTCGCCATGAGTCGCTCGACGTCCGCGTCGTCGAACTGAGCGACCTTCCTGGGGTCGAAGCCGGCAAAGGCAGCGCGGAACGCTTCCCGCTTTCGCAGGACGGTGATCCACGACAGGCCAGCCTGGAATCCCTCGAGCATCAGCATTTCCCACAGCATTCTCGAATCGTGCTGCGGGACGCCCCACTCGCCGTCGTGATAGGCGAGCATTTGGGCGTCGTTTCCAGCCCACGCGCAGCGATGAAGATTGGTCAAGAACTCCCTCCAAACCCGATGGAGACTCAAAGATACGCGAGCGGTTTGTCGTCCAAGTTGTCATCCTGAGCGAGCGAAGCGAGTCGAAGTATCTGCACTCCCGACTGCGCAACATCACGTGAAGGTCCTTCGCGTCGCTCAGGACGACAGACGTCGCGAGTAAAGTCGCCAAGATACGCGCCGATACTGGGACAGAGCACGTTGGCGCCACGCCCTTCAGGGCGGGCTCGCTCCCTCCTCCAGTACGCAGCGCGCAGACTATGCAGAAGTCCCCAGAAGGCAGCCGCCCCGCCAGGCAGCAGTGGCACGATCGCTGGCTGCTGGATGCATTTCACGAACGCCGCCATCCCCTCGCTGGTTCGGTCCAGGCGGCGTCGTCGGCATGGGAAGCGCTGGAAGCTGCAGGAATTTCCAACGACGAAATTCTCACGGTCGTCTGTAGCGTGGCCGGGTGTAAGCCAGCGGACGTCTCGACCCTTGGGCCCGAGAGCGCCGACCTGCTCTCGATGACGCTCGCGCAGCGCTACGAAGTGGTCGCCGTGCGCCTCGACGGCAAGACGCTCGAAATCGCGACGTCCAACCCACTCGGCAACAACCTCGAGCGCGACCTCGCATTTGCCTGTGCGAAGAGCATTCGCGTGAGTGTCGCCTCACCGGCCGCAATTCGCACCGCGAGCGCTCGGATCTACAAGCAAACGCCGGCGATCGGCGCGTCACGCGTCGCCTGGATTGCGCCCGCGTCGGCACTCCCCGCCCCTATTGCGCCGACGCGAGGCATCGCGTTGGACACACTCGATCGCATCGTCATCGACGCCATCGACCAGCGCGCGAGCGACATCCACCTGGAACCGCAAGAAGGCGAACTCCTCGTCCGCTTCCGCGTTGACGGTGTGCTGCACGACGTCATGCGCGTTCCCGCTGAGGTCACGCCGCTGCTGTTGAGTCGGCTCAAGGTGGGTGCGGGTCTCGACATTGCCAACCGCCTGCGCCCGCAGGACGGTCGCGCCGCCATGATCATCGACGGGCGGCCGGTCGATCTCCGTGTTTCGACGCTGCCGCTGGGTGAGCGCATCGAGAAAGCCGTCATCCGAATCCTCGACGCGTCGGCCACCAAGCTCGACTTCGTCTCCCTGGGCTTTACACCGTCCGAGCAAAAGCAGATCGGCCAGATTCTCCAGGCCAACGAGGGAATGGTGCTGGTGACAGGTCCTACCGGCTCGGGAAAAACGACGACGTTGTATGCGGCGCTGATGCACATGAAGTCGGCCGAGACGAACATCGTGACGGTGGAGGATCCCATCGAGTACCGGCTCGAGGGCGTCAACCAGGTGCAGGTCAACGAGCGCGCCGGCCTGACCTTCGCTTCGGCACTGCGGTCGATTTTGCGCCAGGATCCGGACGTCGTGCTGGTGGGCGAAGTTCGCGATGTGGAGACGGCAAGCATCGCGATTCGCGCCAGCATGACGGGCCACATGGTGCTGTCCACGCTGCATACGAACGACGCCGCGAGTGCCGTCGGCCGGTTGGCCGACATGGGCATCGACATGAGCGCGCTCGCCGGCGCACTGAAGGCGGTCATCGCGCAGCGGCTGGTACGACGGCTGTGCGCAGAGTGCAGTGTTCCCGTGTCCGCATCGAGAATCCCCTCCTCGCACACGTGGTTGTTCGAAGGCCATGACACCAGTGCGCTTCGCGCTCCCGTGGGGTGCGCCGCGTGCCGAGGGACGGGGTATCGCGGCCGCATTGCCATCACGGAAATGCTCGTCATCGACGACGAGGCGCAGCAATTGATGTCCCGGTCGACGCATCGCCTGGAGTTCCTGACGCTCGCGCGTAAGAATGGGATGCACACCCTGTGGGAAACGGGATTTGAGCGCGTCATACAAGGCTTGACGTCGCTCGATGAGCTGGTCGCCAACATCACGCCGCCAATCCCGGAAGCAGACCTGCATCAGGATGATGTCGATCGGCTGCTCACGGATATTCTCGGTGGTGGAGCGCCGGCGGCCACGGCGCCCGCGGAGGCGTCAACGCCCATGCATTCCGAGATCTTGCCGACAGGGCCGCGGATGGAATTGCACAACGACCAGCGGCGGAACACGCCACGCGACTCGACGTCGAATAGCTGGTCGCGTCCCGCATTGGCGTCGCGCCCAACGGGTGATGGTCGTCCCCGCGTGCTCGTTGCCCACGACGCCGGGGAAAAACGGCGCCAGATGCGGAAGGCGCTCGAGCGCGTGGGATGCGTTGTCATCGAGGTCGGCGACGGGGAGGCCGCGCTGAACTATGCGTGCCGGCTGCGCCCGGACGCTGTGGTCACGGAACTCACCCTTCCAAAGCTCGACGGCGTCGGCCTGCTGCAGGTTCTGCTCACCGAGGAGGTAGTGGACCATGTGTTCATTTACACGGACCAGAACGACGAGGGACTGCTGGAGTGGACCCGGGAGCTCGGTGCACGCGACACCTTGACCACTCGTGACGACGTCGAGACGCTCGCGACCCGTGTGCGCATGGAATTCGCCGATTTGGTGAGTGTGCCGGTGCTTCGCGTCTCGTAGAGGGCCGAAAGCGATTTAGCCGAAGGCAAAGGACCGGAGAACACAATCGGTTGACCCAACGCTGTCGTGATCTGTCATCCCGCACGAGCGGAGCGAATGTCGGGATC